>NZ_JACOOB010000007.1:0-263329 GCF_014287315.1 Bacteroides sp. NSJ-39
CATCCTGAGCCAGGATCAAACTCTTCATTGTAAAAGTATCTTTCTCATCTGTTAAGATGATTTTCTTGCTCTGTTCAGGATGCCGTACAATTTATTGACTCTATCTTATATACCTATATATTATATAAGCATTGACGGTTCTATTTTAACTTGTACTACTTGTATTGTTTATCAATATTTCAAAGAACTAACGTGGCTTCCGCCGCGCCTGCTTTCTTTGCGAAAGCGGATGCAAAGATAAGGACTTTTTCAGATAACCTCCAAACTTTTTTGAAAGTTTTTTGTTTTTATTTTCTGAACCCCTTACTCTTTAGCAGAATGTCAATCATTAGGCTCTGTCTCTCTAGCAAAGCGGGTGCAAAAGTAGACAACTTATCAATAACATCCAAATATATTCAACTATTTTTTTGAAGTATTTTGAAAGAAAAACGCTAACTAGCTGAATCATAACGATGTTGTAGAACATGTTTTTTCAACAGAAAAAAGAGAAAGATGGGAATACACAAAAAAATAAGAGTAATAACACTAAAGAGTCAACCTAAGTCAGGTTATGACAGGCGCTATGGAAGAACTAAAAAAAAGCATAGCTTTAGAGAGCATAAAGCTATGCTTTAGCACTCGTAAAGCACTGCTTTAGCATTAACAAACCACCCGCCTGTTAATAACAGGTGGGTACAGAAGGTACATTTTTTCGGGGCTCTCTTACACACGCACACGCACGCGTATTATATAGTACCCCTTATCACCTGTATTGACAAACATTCTGCATTCAATCAGGCGTTTCAATCAGATGAGTATAGTATTATTTCAATTTATGAAGGAAAAACGAGCAACAGGATACAGGCACACAAGAACAACTGAGAGGTCTCGCAAGGTGAGGTAAGATCTCATAAAATCGACAATGGCAATAAATCTCCTTTGATAGGTGATGATAACATCTTTAATATTGTCAATAGAGACCACTTGGTCTCAAGCGATACTTTCTATACCTATTATACGCGCGTACGCGTGTGTGAGAAAATTATACGGTGCATCTACTGTACCTTTTGTACCCACCGGGCTGTTCATAACTTTTTTTTTGGGGGGGGCAACTCTCACCTAGTTGACATCTGAAAAATATTCCTCCTGCATTTACCAGTCTGCCTCATCCCATCCGGCAGCCAAATACCATTGCAAATTTTTAAAATAAGCATTCCATTTCGAAAAACTTTTGTATGGAATATAACAACCAATACCTGAATATACTTCAGGATCTATATTCACAAAGCCAGCATCATCGACATAATCTTTAAAAACAACCACCTTTGATAGTTGTTCTTCGAAAGCAGAAGGAATATTGTTGCTTGTCAGTTCACGCACAAAAGCTCGAAAATCATATGTTGAATAATTAAATGAAAAACGCCCATAACCATAATGGGTTTGAAAATAATTTATTTTATTACTATCAAACTTTGCCAAATTATCCTGATACTGCCCCATAATCAAACGAGTTATACTTGCCAAAGCTTGCATCTCATCCGTTTTTATTACAGCAATGGTAGCCCAAGGAATACGTTCCGTACATTCATTTTCATAGAAATCAACAAAATCTTTCGCTATACTTATTGCATTTTGTTTCGCATTATCCGTAGCCAACAAATATTTAACCATTTTAAAATAAGGAAAACCTTTATCCCATATCTCTGCAGGAGAAAGAATTAAATAATCAGCAGCATTCCTTAATTCATAAGCAACCTCAACTTGCGACATTAAACAAGCATCAAATAGTATATAATCAAAATGGATACCGGATTGCGCCAAAGCTTTCGATAAATCAGGAATATTTATTTTAGCTCCACTATCATCTCCAAAAGAACGACTTTTACTATCATCTACTGGTAACCATCCAGTAGCGTGAGAGCCAAAAATCAGACTATATCTTTCAGCTGGACAATAAGTCTCCACATCTTTCAAAACATTAACTACCACCTCATTCGATACGGAATTCTGGCTACTATAAGTTTTTATTACCTCTCTTTTACTGACAGAACCCTTGCCATCCACTTCATACTTAAACAGAGTTGGAACAGGAAATTCACCTTTTCTACTGCCACCATCCCAATAAATTACAAATGTACCAGGAGACGTAACTTCACTCAATCCTCGTTCTACTGATTCTATATTGTTGTATATCTGGCCACTGATATTATTATCTCCAACAAGATACATCAAGACTGTTTTTACCGCCACCGGAACAGAGGTATCATTATCATCACCACATGCCGATAAAAAAGTTGACAAACATACAAACAAAAATAATATTTTAATCTTTTTCATAATATTTCTCATTAATAACGGCACAAAGATAAAAAAATAAGAGATGCAAGTCTGCATCTCCTATCACATTAACAATTAAAATATTGTTATGAGTAAATATCACTTATATTACTCTTCCGGCTTTGTAAAGCGGAATTTTTCAGAATCAACCCGTGTTACTATTATTCTATTACTCCTCTTATATTTACTCAGAATTTTCGTAGCCTCTTTTTCCAGCTTCTTTCTATTTTCCGAGAAATAAATCATACAGGTACTATTTTGTTGTAATCTGTTATCTTCCAGATAATTTTTCAACTGATAGCTATACAACTCACGATGTGCCAAGAAACCGTCTTTACTGATCTTTGCACTATCCAATATCTGGATATCTGTGAAATAGACAACCGAATCAGTAAATGAAGCCGAAATTCCAAAAGCATACACAGGTTTTGAGTTACCTTTTTTCAAAGAAAAAGCGGAGCACATGGTAAACACAAGTGCAATGGCAAATAGTATTTTTACGTATTTCATATCATATAATTTTAATTGTGACAAAGGTAACAAAAAAAGTCGCATAAGTACATTCTCCGATATGAAAAGTGTTACCTATGCGACTCAAATTCTTTTTTCTTTCAGAAACTGATATTCCTTACTTATCCCAAGTAAGATTTGAGCAATTTACTACGATTACTTTGTCTAAGTCTTCTAATTGCTTTTTCCTTAATCTGACGAACACGCTCACGTGTGAGCCCAAACTTATCGCCGATTTCTTCCAATGTCATTTCCTGTTGTCCGATACCGAAAAACATCTGAATGATTTCTTTTTCCCTATCGGTTAACGTAGAAAGAGCTCTATCAATTTCCCTCGCAAGAGACTCATTAACCAGAGAGCGGTCCGCCATAGGCGAATCATCGTTTACCAACACATCCAGCAGGCTGTTATCCTCTCCTTCCACAAAAGGCGCATCCACCGAAATATGACGGCCGGATACCTTCAGCGTATCAGAGATCTTGTCAACCGGAATTTCCAGTTCGTCTGCCAACTCTTCGGGAGACGGACGCCGCTCGTTTTCCTGTTCGAATTTCGAGAAGGCTTTGCTGATCTTATTCAGCGAACCTACCTGATTCAACGGGAGACGAACAATACGCGACTGCTCTGCCAATGCTTGCAGAATAGACTGGCGAATCCACCATACAGCGTAGCTGATAAACTTGAATCCACGTGTTTCATCAAATTTTTCAGCAGCCTTAATCAGTCCTAAATTGCCTTCATTAATCAAGTCCGGCAAACTCAAACCCTGGTTTTGGTACTGTTTGGCCACAGATACGACGAAACGAAGATTGGCACGTGTCAGTTTCTCTAATGCCACACGGTCACCCTTACGAATGCGTTGAGCGAGTTCCACTTCTTCCTCGACAGTAATCAGGTCTTCGCGACCGATTTCCTGCAAATACTTGTCAAGAGAAGCGCTCTCTCTGTTAGTGATACTTTTGGTAATCTTTAGTTGTCTCATTCTTTAAAAACAGATTTGGTGCGCAAAGTTACGACAAATAATTTGTTAACATACAAATTTAAGCAACTTTTGCATTATATTTTTCAACTAATAAAACAAAAAGAGATGCCGACAAGTTGATAGCCGGCATCCTTTTTCTATTTCATTAGCTTATCCTATAATCTTCTTACCTTATTTTATATCTTCATTCCTGTGTCAAATCGACAGCGAAATATCCGCGTTTGCCTGATGGGAATACTCCTGTCAAGAACAATACCTGATTCGGAGATTTCACCGCTGCTTTCATCACTTCTTCCAAATCGCTGACCTTACGCATCGGCTGGTCGTTTGCCTTCAGGATGATAAATCCTTTGCGAACTCCCGCGTCGGACATCTTACCGGAAGAAACTCCTGTCACTTGCAGACCATAACCCAGATTCAACTGCTTCTTCAGGTCGTCCGGCAGCTCTTTGAAAGCAGCTCCCAGTATTTCCATACCTGCATCTTTCACAATCTTGGTAGTACCCTGTTCGTTCTTCAACGTTACTTCAACAGTCTTTTCCTTCTTATTACGGATCAGTTTCACTTTCACTTTATCGCCCGGACGATGTTTAGCGATAGCTTCCTGCAAGTCGGCCATGTTGGACACCTTCTTGTTGTCCAAACCGATGATTACGTCGTCCACCTTAATATCAGCTCCCGATGCAGAACCGTTTTCTACGATTTCAGAAACCCAAACGCCTTCTACTACACCCAGTTCTTTAGCTTTATCCGCCAAAGTAGTACCGGATTTATCAATCGGCTGACGGTCGTCCATCAAACTACTACCGATAGAACCACCACGGATACCAAGCAATGCACGCTGTACTGTCCCGTATTGTTTCAGGTCGGCAATTACTTTTGTCATAATGCTGGTCGGAATGGCAAAACCGTATCCGGCATAAGCGCCTGTCGGAGAAGAAAGCACTGAATTGATACCTACCAGCTCACCTTTAGCGTTCACCAATGCGCCACCACTATTACCTTGATTGATAGCCGCATCCGTCTGGATAAACGATTCGATACCTCCATTATAGACTCCCAGTGAACGCGCCTTCGCACTTACGATACCGGCAGTTACGGTAGAGTTCAAGTTGAACGGGTTACCTACCGCCAATACCCACTCTCCTACTTTCAACGCTTCAGAATCACCAACCGGAATAGTCGGAAAATCATCACCTTCGATTTTTACCAATGCAAGGTCAGTGCTGGGGTCAGTACCGATCACACGTCCTTTAAATTCACGGTTATCATTCAGTTTTACACTGATTTCATCCGCACCTTCAATCACGTGATTGTTCGTTACGATATAGCCGTCTTTTGAAATGATGACTCCCGAACCGAAACCTACACGAGGTTGAGATTGTACCTGACGTTGCTGTCCGCGTCCGTCACCGAAGAAGAAATCAAAAATGTCCGGCGCTTGCTGAACTGTTCTTGTTTTAGCTTCTTGGGTAGATCTTATATGTACAACAGCATGAAGCGAGTTTTCCGCAGCCTGGGTCAAATCGATCGGTTGAGCGTTCACAGCATCAAAAGCAGCCAATTTCACATTGGGATTCTGCTTGAACATCTCATTAAAAGATGTCTCTGTGGCAGCCTTGTTAGATTGCAACAATTTGTAAGTTGTCAACCCTGCAACTCCTGAGCTAAGAAGAACGATTGCTCCTATTCCCAGAATGTTCTTTGTTGTCTGTTTCATGATTTATAATTCTTTAAAATGTTAATATTCGACATTGTTTTAACTTTTACGACGTTAAAATAATAACAAATATCGTTCACTTATTCTACTTGTCACTCTTTTTTGTCCACTTTTAACAGAGAATATTTGGAGCTTAACAGCGCTTAACGACAACAACTGACAAATTTACATTCGTTGTATGTCAGATGGCTTTAACACTCTGACATTCATTCAGTAAAGTCAGATTTTCACGACACCGATACCGGGCAGTTCGTTCAGAGTGATTCTACCTTTCACCACTTCCACCCCTTTAAAACGGTCATTAGAGATGAGCAGGTTACCATCCAAATCAGCAAAATCCACTAACGGAGAGAACTGCGACGCTGCCGATATAGCGCAGGAAGTCTCTGTCATACATCCTACCATAACACGCATTCCCAGTGCATGGGCCAAAGTCACCATTTTCCACGCTTCACGCATGCCGGTGCACTTCATCAGTTTGATGTTGATTCCCGTGAAAGCCCCTTTCAAAGCCGCCACATCCGCTAGGCGCTGCAAAGATTCATCGGCAAATATCGGCAACGGGCTCTGTTGCGTGATCCAAGCGATATCATCCAACTGCTCTTTCGGCATAGGTTGCTCTATCATCACTATTCCTTTTTCTTTCAGCCAATGAATCATATCCAACGCATACAGACGGTCCTTCCACCCTTGATTCGCGTCAACAGCTATAGGAAGGTCCGTTACCGAACGAATGGTTTCAATCATTTCCTTATCATTGTCCCGACCCAATTTTACTTTTAATATATTAAACCGATCTGCGCACTCTTTTGTTTTCTCACGCACCACATCGAGCGTATCAATCCCTATCGTAAAGGTAGTAGAAGGCGTCTTTTCCTTATTCAACCCCCATATTTTATACCAGGGAGCACCCAACAGTTTTCCTACCAGATCATGAAGGGCAATATCAACCGCCGCTTTAGCTGCCGTATCTTTCGGTGAAAGACTGTCGACGTATGACAAAATGTCATCTAACTGAAACGGATCATTAAATTGTTCCAGATTCACTTTCTTAAGGAAATTCATAACGGACTCCACCGTTTCTCCCAAGTAAGGCGGCATGGAAGCTTCCCCGTATCCTGTTATCCCTTCATATTCTATTTCCACCTGCACGTCGGGAGTCGTTGTACGCGAATAAGTAGCTACCGTAAATACATGTCTTAACTTCAACTCATAAGGAAAGAATTTCATTTTCATCTTTCCTCCCAAACCAAGCTTATTTATATTATAAGGTAATGATTCTCCAGCCAACGTCTGACGTACAACCAACCCGGAACCCAGAGCAGCCAAAGCCGCCGTCTTCAAGAAATCTCTTCTGTTTTGCATAAAATAAATAAATTAATGAAGAATTCTTCATTTTAATTGCCGTAATAGGGATTGCGATCCGTAGTATTCATGCCTTTCTCCTTATTAATATAAGGTAAGAAACGGACTGCAAAAAGCAAACGTCCCGTATTGAATGCATCATAATTCTTATCCGAAGGTTCAAAACTGCTTATATGCACATCCCCCAAAGCATGGATAAAACGCTTGTTGCCGAGATAGATCCCCACGTGTGAGATTCCCTCTTTTTGTTCGCCCGTTGCCTTCCGACCGAAGAAAACCAAGTCTCCCCGCTGCACATTGGCAAAATCGGAAGCTATTTCGATACGTTCGCCCACATACGCCTGTTGCAACGCATCTCTCGGAATGATGATATCATGCATAAAAAGCACTGTCCGGACCAGACCGCTGCAATCCACTCCTTTTGAAGAAGTGCCCGCCCACAAATAAGGAACTCCTATCATTGTATAAGCCGTCTCGATAATGCTTTCAACATCTTGTTTCAACGAAGCTCTCCATCGGTTTTCAGGCTGTGAAATAGATTTCGGAATATAAGCCTGTCTGCCGTCCGGATAAGACACTTTATAAAAATGTCCTTTGCTACCTTCCCACTTCAGACGATTACCGGCCACTACATCAGACACGGTTTGGGAAGTTGCATCCGGTTTCTCATAAGTAAATCCGTAATGTGAAGTTACAACAATCTTTTCCGCACGGTTCCATTCATCATATTTCTCTTTTGACATAGGAGTAATCACCATCCGGTGTACCCAGCCGGTATAGTCATCCGGAGTCTGAATCTCGTACCAGCCGGTGTATTGCAGAACTTTGACCGGCATACCCAATAATGCTTGCGTGCTCATACCGGAGGTAAACTTGCCTTCTTCGCGCATATTACAAACAGAAATATGCACTACCCCATACGCAGAATCAGCAGGCATGGGGCGTATCTCCTGAGCTTTCAGACTGAGTATCGCCATTGCCAGAAAATAAAAGAAAAAGAGAATGTTTTTTTTCATTGAATCATGTTTTAATGATAGCAAAGTTAGAAAATATTTCTATTTGTGATACTTTCTTTAGCTAAAACAAAATAAATGACGTATTTTTGCAGTCTAAAGCAGTTGGCCGGTCTGTCGCGTGCACGTCAGCGTGCAGGAGGAAAGTCCGGGCAACACAGAGCATCCTACTTCCTAACAGAAAGCTGTCCGCGAGGGTAGAGTAACGTAGAAGAAAATAACCGCCACTCCTTTCGGGGAGAGGTAAGGGTGAGAAGGTGGGGTAAGAGCCCACCAGCCGTATGGTGACATATCGGGCTGTACGTCTTAGGAGTTGTAAGGTCATGTAAACCGGCGTTATGAGAGTTGCTCGCTCCATGTCGGAGGGTAGACCGCTAAAGTGTCGTGGTGACACGTCACTCAGATAAATGACAGGCACTTTTTATAAGTAAAATTATAGAAGGTACAGAACTCGGCTTATAGGCTGACTGCTTTTTCTTTTTTTAAATTCTAAGCCATGAAGAAGAAATTCACCGATATATGGAAATTCCTCACGTATGACATCTGGCGTATTACGGAAGATGAAGTGACCCGAACCAAGTTCTCACTTTACAATATTATAAAGACCATCTATCTTTGTATCAACCGGTTCACCAAAGACCGGATGGCCAACAAAGCCTCCGCGCTGACTTACAGCACCCTGCTTGCCATTGTTCCGATACTTGCCATCCTGTTTGCAGTGGCACGCGGTTTTGGATTTAATAATTTGATGGAGCACCAATTCCGCAACGGATTCGGAGGAAACACAGAAACAACAGAAGCTATCCTCTCATTTGTCGATTCATACCTTTCGCAGACCAAAGGGGGAGTATTCATCGGAATCGGTCTGGTGATGTTGCTATGGACAGTCATCAATCTGGTCAGCAATATCGAAATCACGTTCAACCGTATCTGGGAAGTAAAGAAAGCCCGGTCTATGTACCGTAAAATAACGGACTACTTCTCCATGTTCCTGTTAATGCCGATCTTGATTGTGGTCTCCGGCGGTCTTTCCATTTTTATGAGCACCATGCTCAAGCAGATGGATGATTTTGTGCTGCTGGCCCCTATCATGAAGTTCATGATACGTCTTATACCCTTTGTACTGACTTGGCTGATGTTCACCGGACTTTATATCTTCATGCCGAATACGAAAGTGAAATTCAAGCACGCGCTTATCGCAGGCGTTTTGGCAGGAACCGCCTACCAAGCTTTCCAGTATCTATATATCAGCAGTCAGTTGGGAGTATCAAAATACAATGCCATCTATGGTAGTTTTGCCGCTTTACCTTTATTCCTGCTTTGGTTGCAAATATCCTGGACTATCTGTCTGTTCGGTGCGGAGCTGGCCTATGCAGGTCAGAATATCCAGAGTTTCAGTTTCGACCAGGATACCCGCAATATCAGCAGGCGCTACCGGGACTTTATATCCATCCTCATTATGTCCCTCATCGCCAAACAGTTTGAGAAAAACGAGCCGCCTTATACAGCCGCGCAAATTTCGGAAGAACATCAAATACCGATCAGACTCACCAATCAAGTACTTTATCAACTACAGGAAATAGACTTGATCCATGAGGTAGTCACAGATGCAAAAAGTGAGGAAATCGGTTATCAGCCGTCTATGGACATCAATCAACTGAACGTAGCCATCCTGCTCGACCGCTTGGATACATACGGCTCGGAGAATTTCAAGATAGACAAAGATGAAGAATTCAGCGACGAATGGAAAGTACTGACCGAATCCAGAGAAGAATACTATAAGAAGGCAAGCAAAGTGTTACTCAAGGATTTGTAGCCTATTTATAGCTGTTGTAGGAAATCACTTTTTCTTTCGGTTTTCTCATCTTCTTTCTTTTCTCCTTCACCGGATAGCCTATCGTGATATCCAGCAATACACGTTTGGACGAAGGGATGCCTGTCAGTCGCTTCATTTCCTTTTCGTCAAACCAGCCTATCATACACGAGCCCAGTCCTTCACTTTCAGCAGCAAGGGTGATATGAGCGGCGGCAATCCCGATATCAATCAAAGGAAAATGTTTATCTTTCACTTTTCCCCCGAGCATTGAAGTAATATTGGCCGACTCTTCCACAACTAAGATATGCACAGGCGCATCTTTGGCAAACTTATTCATTCCCAGTCCTGCTGCAGCCTTGCCAATCTTCACAGCTAGTTCACGGTCGGTTATCACCACAAACTTCCAGGGTTGGGCATTGCAAGCGGAAGGAGCCAGACGACCTGCCTCCAAAATCCGCTCTAACTTCTCCGTCTCCACCGGACGTTCTTTATCATACGCCCGGTCACTCTGACGGGAAAGTACTAATTGCAGAAAATCACTGTATTCCATCTTATTTATATTGAATCATCCGGCTGATATACTTACCGATAATGTCAAACTCTATATTCACCACACTGCCAATGGCAAACGTATGGAAATTGGTATGCTCGTAAGTATAAGGAATAATGGCCACCTGGAACGTATCATCCGTGGGATTGCATACTGTCAGACTGACACCGTTTACCGTCACCGAACCTTTATCCACAGTAATATATCCACGTTTCGCCATTTCCTTATCAAACGCATAACGGAATGTAAAATACCAGCTTCCTTCCGCATCCTTTATGTCAACACAAGTGGCGGTCTGATCCACATGTCCCTGCACAATATGACCGTCCAACCGGCCGTTCATCACCATGCTGCGCTCCACATTCACTTTGTCTCCCACTTCCAGCAGACCGAGATTGGACCGTTCCAGCGTTTCTTTCATAGCAGTCACCGTATAGGTGTCATCCGTCATACTTACGACTGTCAGACATACACCATTGTGAGAAATACTCTGATCAACCTTCAACTCATTCACAAACGAACACTTCAATGTAAAGTGTATATTCTCCTGGTCTTTCACCAGCGCCACCAAAGTAGCATATTCTTCTACAATTCCGGAAAACATAATTCTACTTATTATTTCATGATTTACTATTCTACGTTTAAAAGCACTCCTTTAATGCAAGGGTCAAAGATACGAATAAGCAAGGAGGATAGAAAATAAGAGCATAAAAAATTCACATTACACACAGACCTGTGACAAGAGAGATGGTAAAAAAGGCAGCAGATGAATGTCTCAAATACTGCCTTATAATCCGAAAGGGTGGAAATTTACATACGTTTATATGTCATTTTACGGTAAAAGTCTCCATCTTCGTCAGTTTATTTTTGTTCAACTACCAATTGACTGGAATTAACAACAAGTAATTTGACAGAAGTAAATTCTGTACCTCCTCCATCCACAGGAATCAGATTGTTGCCATCTAAAGTAAATTTCTCAATATCGTTTTGATGCCACTGGTTGTTGTAATAATAATTGAGATGCAAGTGCGAGGAACACAACATGGAAAATTGCACACTTCTTAATAAACAGATTGGCAAAGTAGACAAACTGTCCGGTTCTTATACTGTCCAAAATGTAGATTGGTAGACATTAAATAAGGACATAAAAAAATGGGGCTTTTCACAAAGCTCCATTCTTCAGTTTTCAATAGGTATTAGTTTTTTTTTAAGGTAAAAAGATTGTTTTCAGGATAACGGTGCAAATATAGGGGCTTTTACCGATACTATCCAAATTATAAAACATGTCATATAACATCTTTTTGAAAAATCTTTGGATTTATTATCATTTGACGCAAAAACTCCTGTAACTAGCCCGTTACAGGAGTCAAATATAAGATATTTTTTTAAGGAGACCTAATTTCTGTTTAAAAATTCGCCCAAAATTACTTCTCCGGATAATTTTCGTCCGTTTTTCCACGATGTTTTAACACTTTGGCATCAATGAAAAATACGATTTCCTCAGCAATGTTGGTGATATGGTCTCCTGCACGTTCCAATTTGCGGAACACGCTGACCAAGTCCACCCCCGTATGTACCGCTTCCGGATGTTCGGTAATATAGTCCGCAATGATACCTGTTGCCCCAGCATTGATCTCATCCAGCAAATTATCTTTGGCAAAGACACCTGCCGCCAGTTCAATACTCTCCTCATTCAAGGCACGTTTCGCCAGCTCCAGCATGGACAAAACCTCAGCCTGCATCTCCGCCAGCCTAAGACGGTTCAACAGTTCTGCATCCAACACCGGTTCTTTACTACGAATCACAAAGCGGGCAATCCCTTCCGCAAAGTCTCCCAAGCGTTCCAGATTCGTATTGATTTTCAGCATAGCCAGCACAAAACGCAGGTCGATCGCCACCGGATTATATAACGCGATAATATCTTCCACATCACTGTCTATCTTCAGCTCAAAGGCATTCACCCTGCGTTCGCGAACCATCACCTGCTGAGCCAACTCTTTGTCAAGAGTCAATACAGCCTCTCCGGCACGGTCGAGCTGGTTGTACACCAACGTCCACATCTCATCAATTTCCTTCTTCAATAGAACAAGTTCCGATTCTATAAACTTTACCATAGTCTACTTATATATAAATGATTAATATTCTGTTTCTAACACAGGCAAGGGGGGCCGTTCTATCCGAAGCGACCTGTAATATAATTCTGCGTAGCCTCTTTCTCCGGATTTGTGAATATCTTCTTGGTCTGATCGAATTCTACCATCTCGCCCATATAAAAGAAAGCCGTTTTGTCGCTGACACGGGCCGCCTGCTGCATATTGTGCGTCACAATCACAATAGTATAGTCTTTTTTCAGCTCGTGAATCAGCTCCTCCACTTTTGCCGTAGAAATGGGGTCGAGCGCAGACGCAGGTTCGTCCATCAGCAACACCGAAGGAGACACCGCCATAGCACGGGCAATGCAAAGACGTTGCTGCTGTCCGCCGGACAAGGCATAAGCCGATTCCTTCAACTTATCTTTCACCTCATCCCAAAGTGCCGCCCCTTTCAGTGTTTCCTCCACACGCTGGCGGATGAAAGCGTTATCTTTCACTCCATTCACACGAAGTCCGTAAGCCACATTCTCGAATATGCTTTTCGGAAAAGGATTAGGACGCTGAAACACCATTCCCACATTCTTGCGCAGTTCGTCCACCGCCACGCTTTTAGAATAGATATTCTGCCCGTCAATACGAATCTCCCCTTCCAGACGGGTGGCGGGAATCAGATCGTTCATCCGATTGAAAAGCCGGAGGAAGGTAGACTTACCACAACCGGAAGGCCCGATAAAGGCAACAACCGACTTCTCTTCAATCTGCATACTGATACCTTTCAACGCATGGAAATCACCATACCAGAAATTCACGTCGCGCGCATCTATTTTCACTGTATCCATATATACTAACTCAATTCGTTTTTACCCTTTTCTCAAAATACTTTCTCAACGCATTCGCCAGCAAATTCACCAGCAGAATAATCATAATCAGTACCAATGCCGTACCGTATGCCAATGGCAGCTGCGCCTCCATATCCGTTCCACTTGTAGAAATCACATACAGATGATAAGGCAACGCCATACACTGATCCAGAATGCTTGCCGGAAGATGCGGAAGGAAATAGGCGGCACAGGTGAACAGAATCGGCGCCGTCTCTCCCGACACCCGTCCCAAAGCAAGAATCAGCCCGGTGATAATATTCGGCATACCCATCGGAAGAATAACGTGCCAGATCGTCTGCAACTTCGTCGCTCCCAACGCCCGGCTTCCCTCACGCATACTGTCGGGAATCGCCTTCAAAGCCTCTTCCGTCGTCCGGATAACCAAAGGTACACAAAGTAAGCCTAATGTCAAAGAACCGGCCAGAATACTATCACCGAACCCCATATAATTGACAAAAAGCGCCATACCGAACAAACCGAACACAATAGAGGGAATACCACTCAGATTGTTCGTCATCACCCGGATAAAGCGTACCAATTTGCCTTTCGGCGCATACTCGTTCATATAGATTCCACTCATCACCCCCACCGGAAAAGCAAATAGCGCACTACCCACCATCAGATAAAAAGTACCGACAATAGCCGGCCAGATGCCTCCTCCCGTCATTCCATCCGTAGGAGACGAAGTGATAAACTCCCAGCTGATGGCACCGATTCCTTTATAGATGATAAATCCCAGAATCACAAACAATATCAGCACAATGCAAAGACTCAACAATCGGAATAGGCCGAAAGCGATCTTCTGCGAACGGTGCTTGGCTTTATTATTACTCCTTACTTCCATATTATTTACTTCGTTTTAGTCCTTTAGAAGAAATGTATTCCACACTAAAGTTGATGATCAGTGTAATGAAGAACAACACGACACCTAACAGGAATAATGCCTGATAATGCGGACCTCCCGCCGGTGCTTCCCCCAATTCCGCCGCAATGGTGGCAGGAATC
The DNA here is from genome assembly GCF_014287315.1 of Bacteroides sp. NSJ-39. NCBI lineage: Bacteria > Pseudomonadati > Bacteroidota > Bacteroidia > Bacteroidales > Bacteroidaceae > Bacteroides > Bacteroides sp. NSJ-39. Next base: position 14,253 of record NZ_JACOOB010000007.1, read on the forward strand.
GTACGCAACGGTTCCAAAATAGTGGTCGGAATCACGGCCGCGTTTCCCGTCACCATCAATACTGCCATCGTTTCTCCGATAGCCCGCCCGATACCCAACACCACGCCGGACGTAATGCCCGAGATGGAATAAGGAATCACTACCTTATATATAGTCTGCCACTGTGAAGCCCCCAGCGCCAGACTCGCTTCACGCATGGCGCGCGGACAATTCCTCATCGCATCTTCCGTCACTGTTATAATAGTAGGCAGCGCCATTATAGCCAACACGATACTCCCTGCCAGACCGCTTTCTCCTACCGGAAGATCAAACAATTTCTGAATCAACGGAACAATGACGATCAAACCGAAAAAGCCATAGACAACGGAAGGAATGCCACTCAACAATTCAATGACCGGCTTCAGCCAGTTCCGTACTTTCGGATGGGCTACTTCGGACATATAGATAGAAACCGAAAGTCCGAAAGGCAGCGCGAAAAGAATGGCAAACAGGCTCACCCACAACGTACCGCCAATCAGAGGCAGGAAGCCGAACTGTGCGGCCGGAGTCGCCGTCGGAAACCATTCGGCTCCCGCAAAGACATCTTTCACGGAAATGGTGTTGTCCTCTATAAAATGCACCGCATCCGGATGAACGATAAACTGCTGCGGAACAAAAGCCACAATGCCCGGTGTCTTCCCCACCAGTTCCGTTACCTTATCTCCCGCATACTCATAGGCAGCTCCGAGTTCCTCCTCCGTATAATATTGTGTAATATCCTCCAGACGAAAAACCCGGATAGGGAGATCTTCCCCACCGAGTTCCTTCCAATTGGTTATCTCCCCGTCAAAAACATTCTTTATCTGAGCCGGACTCAGAACGCTTACCTTATTACTTTTATTCAGTGCCAGCACATAACCTTCCTCGATCACTTTGCTTCTGAATAGCCCGAAAGCCTCCGTAAACAGGAAGAGTACAATCAGCAGAATCGTAATACTTGTTACGAAACCGCTGCAAGTCAGAATCCCTTCTATAATCTTTTCCAAAAACTTTTTCATACCTGTCGATTTCTGATGCAAAGAAAGCGGCTCCTTATTAAAGAGATGTGACTAACGTTTGAAGGAAATGTTTCAATCTTGTTACATTTATGTTACAAACACCTTTTACCCGCTAGATGCAATAGAAATGTAACATCCGATTGCTTTATTTGCATCCGTATTCATTTACATCCGTACAAAAAAGAAGATTTATGAAAGTGAGAAGAAGTTTATTAATAGCCCTGTCCTTATTGTCAATCAGTGCCAGCGCGCAACGCATCAAAGGCAGTGATACGGTACTACCTGTCGCCCAGCAGACAGCAGAACGGTTTATGAACCAACACCCAGACACCCGTGTCACCGTGACCGGCGGAGGAACCGGTGTAGGAATTTCCGCGCTATTGGACAACACGACGGACATCGCAATGGCTTCCCGCCCTATCAAGTTCAGCGAAAAGATGAAAATCAAGAGTGCGGGAGAAGATGTAGCCGAAATAGTTGTGGCGTATGACGCCCTTGCCGTAGTAGCGCATCCTTCCAATCCAGTAAAGCAACTCACCCGCCAACAACTGGAAGACATCTTTCGGGGGAAAATCACCAATTGGAAGCAAGTAGGCGGTGACGACCGCAAAATTGTGGTTTACTCCCGCGAGACCTCTTCCGGCACTTATGAATTTTTCAAAGAGAGCGTACTCAAAAACAAAAACTACATGGCGAGCAGCCTTTCCATGCCCGCAACGGGCGCCATTATCCAGTCGGTCAGCCAGACCAAAGGAGCCATCGGATATGTCGGACTTGCCTATGTGTCTCCACGTGTCAAAACCCTTTCCGTATCCTATGACGGAAAACATTATGCAGCCCCCACAGTAGAGAATGCCACCAACAAGACTTATCCCATCGTCCGCCCGCTTTACTACTATTACAATGTAAAGAAGAAAGCGGAAATCGATCCTTTGATTCAGTACATTCTTTCTCCCGACGGACAGGACATTATAAAAAAGAGCGGTTATATTCCGGTTAAATAAAAAAAATGTCCTACTTTTGTAGCCTGAATCATGTATTAGCATAAAACGTTATGACAGATATTAAAAACGAAGAAGTAGCAAGTGAAAAAAAGAGCTTGAACTTTATAGAACAGGCAGTAGAAAAAGACTTGAAAGAAGGTAAAAACGGTGGAAAAGTACAGACACGTTTCCCGCCCGAGCCAAACGGATACCTTCACATCGGCCATGCCAAAGCCATTTGCCTCGATTTCGGCATTGCAGAAAAACATGGCGGTGTATGCAACCTTCGTTTCGACGACACAAACCCCACCAAAGAGGATGTGGAATATGTAGAAGCTATCAAAGAAGACATCCAATGGTTAGGCTACCGTTGGGGAAATGAATATTATGCTTCCGACTACTTCCAACAATTATGGGACTTCGCCATCCGTCTGATTCAGGAAGGAAAAGCATATATCGACGAACAGAGTTCCGAACAGATCGCGCAGCAAAAAGGCACTCCTACCCAACCGGGTGTGGAAAGCCCTTACCGCAACCGTCCGATTGAAGAAAGTCTCGAACTTTTCAAGAAAATGAATAGTGGAGAGATTGAAGAGGGCGCTATGGTGCTTCGCGCCAAAATCGATATGGCCAACCCGAATATGCACTTCCGCGACCCGATTATTTATCGTGTGGTGAAACATCCGCATCACCGTACCGGCACTACATGGAAAGCCTACCCTATGTATGACTTCGCGCACGGTCAGAGCGACTTCTTTGAAGGGGTGACCCATTCACTGTGTACGCTTGAGTTTGTAGTACACCGTCCGCTCTACGACCTCTTCATCGACTGGCTGAAAGAAGGAAAAGACCTGAATGACAACCGTCCCCGTCAGACCGAGTTCAACAAACTGAACCTGAGCTATACGCTGATGAGCAAACGCAACCTGCTCACTCTGGTAAAAGAGGGGCTGGTGAACGGATGGGACGATCCCCGTATGCCGACCATCTGCGGTTTCCGCCGTCGCGGTTACTCGCCGGAATCTATCCATAAGTTTATCGACAAAATCGGTTATACCACATACGACGCACTGAATGACATCGCACTGCTCGAAAGTTCTGTCCGCGAAGACCTGAACAGCCGCGCTACCCGCGTGTCCGCAGTAATCAATCCGGTGAAACTCGTCATCACGAACTATCCGGAAGGACAAGTAGAAGAATTGGAAGCCATCAATAACCCGGAAGATCCGGAAGCGGGAAGCCACTTGATTGAGTTCAGCCGCGAGTTGTGGATGGAACGTGAAGACTTCATGGAAGATGCTCCCAAGAAATATTTCCGCATGACACCCGGACAGGAAGTACGTCTCAAGAATGCTTATATCGTGAAATGTACCGGCTGCAAGAAAGATGAAAACGGCGTGATCACGGAAGTGTACTGCGAATATGACCCGAACACCCGCAGCGGTATGCCGGACGCGAACCGCAAAGTGAAAGGTACGCTTCACTGGGTGAGCTGCAACCACTGCATACAAGCAGAGGTGCGTTTGTACGACCGTCTGTGGAAAGTAGAAAATCCGCGTGACGAACTGGCTGCCATCCGCGAAGCGAAGAATTGCGAGGCACTGGAAGCCATGAAAGAAATTATTAACCCGGACTCATTGAAAGTTCTCCCTAACTGCTACATAGAAAAGTTCGCAGCTACACTGCCCACCCTCTCCTACTTACAGTTCCAACGGATTGGATATTTCAATATTGACAAGGACTCAACACCGGAAAATCTGATCTTCAACCGCACTGTGGGATTAAAAGACACGTGGGGCAAGATCAATAAATAAAATATAAAATAATGAGTAGAAAAAACATTCCGTCTGAAAAAAAAGAACTGGAAAAACTGATCACAAACTACGAGGCTGCAAAAGCCGAAAACAGACAACTCTATCTGGATGGAGACCAATTGGCTGATATCTCTGATTGGTATGCCTCCAGAAGTAAATTTGAGGAAGCGCAAGAAGCCGTCACTTACGGACTTCAATTACATCCGGGAAACACCGACCTGCTAGTGGAACAGGCATACCTTTATCTGGACACCCGGAACCTGCAGAAAGCAAAACAGGTGCTGGATTCCATCACCGAAGCGTATGATCCCGAAGTGAAAATGCTGAAGGCTGAATTGTTACTGAATGAAGGGCAACTCGAAGAAACCCGGTCACTATTAGCTACCATTGAAGATGCGGACGAACTCGGCAGAATCTGCGAGGTTGTCTATCTCTATCTGGAGATGGGATATCCCGATATGGCAAAAGAATGGATGGAAAAAGGGGAGAAAACATACTCTGAGGCAAAAGAGTTTATGGCTCTCCAAGCCGATTACGCATTAGCCACCCAACAATTGGACTCAGCAATCAAGATATACAATCAATTACTTGATATAGAGCCTTATAATACCCCTTATTGGACAGGACTGGCAAAATGCTACTTCTTCCAATCAAAATGGAACAAGGCTATCGAAGCCTGTGATTTCGCATTGGCAGCCGATGAATCTGACGGAGAAGCATATACCACCAAGGCACATTCCTTTTTCCAACTGAACAACTTCGACAAGTCCATCGAAAATTATAAGAAAGCGATGGAATACAAGGCCGTCTCCCCCGATATGGGCTATATGTTCATCGGGCTGTGTTACAGCGCCAAAGAAGATTGGGAAAAAGCGAATGAGTATTATGACAAAGTAATCGATTTTTTAGAAAAAAACAATGGTAATGAGTCTGCTTTATCAATAGACATTTATACCAATAAAGCAAATGCCTTAGCCGAATTGGGAAGATACAAAGAAGCACATCAGACTTGTAAGAAAATAAGCAAAATCCATCCGAAAGACGCGACAATCCTCCTGACCGAAGGCAAAATCTACTTGCTGGAAAGGAAACTTGAAAAAGCCAGAATCTGCTTCATCAAGTTATCGGATATAGATTCCAGCATAGATATGTATTACATGATAGCCTGTGCCTATATGGAGAACAACTATGAGATCGAAAGTCAATATTACTTAGAGAAAGTATATGCTCTTGATCCGAAATTTGAAGACGTTGCGGAGAAATTGAGCGTTTGCAGTCTGGCTTACGGTGACATAGAAAGTTTTTTCAAATATAACAACGACTGCGCGCATCCGGTCACAGAGGAAGCCCTTGCGGGTTTGATAAATTATGCGTGTCAGAACGAAGAACAACGGAAAATATTCAAGAAGATACTGGCACGTATGAAAAAGGAGAAAAAGGAGAAAAAGGAGAAAAAGGAGAGTAAGAAAAACAAAGGAAAATAATCATCAATTTAATAAACCCTAGCCCTAAAAATCATGGAATCAGTAGCTTTTATCCAGTGGTGTCTGGATCATTTGAATTATTGGACTATCACTTTATTAATGACTATCGAAAGTTCCTTTATCCCTTTCCCTTCGGAAGTGGTCATCCCGCCGGCAGCATATAAAGCCGCAGTCAACGACGAGCTTAATATCTATCTGGTGATTTTGTTCGCTACCATCGGAGCCAATATCGGAGCATTGATTAACTATTTTCTGGCAAAGTGGTTGGGACGCCCTATCGTCTATAAGTTTGCCAACAGCCGTTTCGGGCATATGTGCCTTATTGATGAAGCCAAAGTGCGCAACGCTGAAACTTATTTCGACAAACATGGTGCGCTTTCCACATTTATCGGCCGACTGATTCCGGCTGTCCGCCAATTGATCTCCATACCTGCCGGACTGGCACGGATGAAGTTGACTACTTTCTTGCTATACACCACTTTAGGAGCAGGATTGTGGAATGCCATTCTAGCCATTATCGGCTACCACTTGTCCAAAGTGCCGGGAATCGAGAGTGAGGAACAGTTGATTGCCAAAGTAACAGAATACAGCCACGAAATAGGCTATGGCTTCATTGCCCTCGGTGTGTTTATCGTTGCCTTCCTGGTTTATAAAGGAATGAAGAAGAAATAAACTTCAAAACATAAAACGCAGATAAACGCGGATTTTCGCAAATAGAAATAATCTTTTGCGTTAATCCGCGTTTATCTGCGTTTAATCCTAAGCAATCATCCCCCTGATTTACAGTGCAGCCAATGCCTTATCGTAATCAGGTTCCTGCGTAATCTCCGGCACAAGTTCCGTATAGGCCACTTTGCCATCCTTTCCGATCACTACCACCGCACGAGCCAACAGCCCTGCCAACGGACCGTCCGCCATGCGCACTCCATAGCTTTCGTCGAAATCGGAGAAACGGAAATCAGACAATGGAATCACGTTCTCAATACCTTCCGTTGTACAGAAACGGCTATGCGCAAAAGGAAGGTCTTTGGAGATAGCCAATACCACCGTATCTTTCAGTCCGGCAGCCATCTTGTTAAATTTGCGTACCGAAGTAGCACAAACACTGGTATCCAGACTTGGGAAAATATTCAGAATCACATTCTTGCCATTCAGATCTTTCAATGAGAAAGAAGACAAATCTGTTTTTACCAATTCAAAGTCGGGAGCGACTTTACCTACTTGTATAAATTCACCGATCAGTTTTACCGGTTGTCCTTTGAAATTTGTTGTTGCCATAATGCATATCTATTTAAAAATTACTTTATATAGAAACAACAATTACCCAAAATATGTTCACGGAAAACCTTTTCCAAATTGAATTTGTTATCTCACAACGAAATTATTCTAGTAACAATTTAAAATAGAAAATGTATGGAAACAGTATTCAATGAGATTCAACATTCAGTAAAGAACTGGTGGACTTCCCTTCTTCTGGGAATCGTGTATATTATCGTAGCCCTTTGGCTCATGTTCTCCCCCGTAAGCAGTTACATAGCTTTAAGTATTATCTTCAGCGTATCTATGCTGGTCAGCGGAATTTTGGAAATCATTTTCGCCATCAGCAACAAGAAAGGTGTTCCCAGTTGGGGATGGTACGTTGTAGGAGGAATCATCGACCTTATTCTAGGCATTTACCTGATCGCTTACCCGATGGTCAGCATGGAAGTCATTCCGTTTATCATCGCCTTCTGGCTCATGTTCCGCGGTTTCTCTTCTACCGGCTATTCCATCGACCTGAAACGTTACGGAACCCGCGACTGGGGATGGTATATGGCATTCGGCATTCTGGCTATCCTCTGCTCATTGCTGATATTGTGGCAACCAGCCATAGGAGCCCTTTATGCAGTCTACATGATCTCTTTCACATTCCTCATCATCGGACTTTTCCGTGTCATGCTTTCATTTGAACTAAAGAATTTACATAAAAGAAAATAAAAATCTTTCGGCACTTACTTTGGTATTTTGTTTATCTTTGTAGGCAATTTACATGAATCAACTAATTAAACAGAAAGAAAATTATGGCAATGCATACATGGTTTGAGTGCAAGATCCGTTATGAGAAAGTAATGGAAAACGGAATGCAGAAGAAAGTTACGGAACCTTATCTGGTTGACGCACTCAGCTTTACAGAAGCAGAGGCACGAATCATCGAGGAAATGACTCCGTTTATCTCCGGAGAATTTACCGTTTCGGACATTAAACGTGCCAACTATAGTGAACTTTTCCCCAGTGACGAAGAAAGTGCCGATCGCTGGTTCAAATGCAAACTTATTTTCATCACGCTGGATGAAAAAAGCGGCGCGGAGAAAAAGACATCCACTCAAGTGCTGGTACAGGCTGCCGACCTGCGCGACGCGGTGAAGAAGCTGGACGAGGGAATGAAAGGTACAATGGCCGATTATCAGATCGGAATGGTATCCGAGACTCCGTTGATGGACGTCTACCCTTACAGTGCCGAACCGAATGACAAACCGGAGTTTGACCCCGCAAAATCATAAATGACAATGAGTATTGCTGACAATTTAAAGCAAGTACTGGCCGAGCTCCCGCAAGGAGTCCGGCTGGTTGCTGTCTCGAAATTCCATCCCAATGAAGCGATAGAAGAAGCATATCAGGCGGGACAGCGTATTTTTGGAGAGAGCAAGGTGCAGGAAATGACAGCTAAATACGAAAGTTTACCCAAAGACATCGAATGGCATTTTATCGGACACTTGCAAAGTAACAAAATCAAATACATGATACCATACGTAGCGATGATACATGGCATTGACACCTATAAATTACTGGCGGAAGTCAACAAGCAGGCAGGCAAAGCAGGACGTACCGTAAACTGCCTGTTGCAGATACACGTGGCGCAGGAAGAAACAAAATTCGGTTTCAGCCCCGAAGAATGCAGGGAAATGCTGGATGCCGGAGAGTGGAAAGCATTGGCACACGTACGTATCTGCGGCTTGATGGGAATGGCAAGCAACACCGATAATATCGAACAAATCAACGGTGAATTCCGTTTATTGAGCAGTCTCTTTAAAGAGATTAAAGAAAACTGGTTCGCCGACTCGGACGTCTTTCGGGAATTGTCGATGGGTATGTCGCACGATTATCACGAAGCCATTGCCTCCGGAAGTACGTTAGTACGGGTAGGAAGCAAGATTTTCGGAGAACGAGAATATAATATTTAACCAATCATTATCACCATGACCGATTTAAAAACTACTTTCGCAGGGCTTTCCCTCAAGAACCCTATTATCATCAGTAGCTCGGGACTGACCAACAGTGTCGGCAAAAACAAGAAGCTGGCCGAAGACGGAGCCGGTGCTATCGTTCTGAAATCACTGTTCGAAGAGCAAATCATGCTGGAAGCAGAACAACTGAAAGATCCAGCTTTCTATCCGGAAGGCAGTGATTACCTGGCAGAGTACATTCGTGAACACAAGTTATCCGAATATCTGACTTTGATAAAAGAAAGCAAGAAGGTATGCCCGATTCCTATCATTGCCAGCATTAACTGTTACAGTGATTCCGAATGGGTCGACTTTGCCAAACAAATAGAAGAAGCCGGAGCCGATGCGATAGAGATCAATATTCTGGCTTTGCAGTCGGACATACAATATACATACGGTTCTTTTGAACAGCGTCACATTGATATTCTCCGCCACATCAAAAAAACGGTAAGCATTCCGGTCATCATGAAATTGGGTGACAACCTGACTAATCCCGTAGCACTGATCGATCAGTTGTATGCCAACGGTGCGGCGGCTGTTGTTCTCTTCAACCGCTTCTACCAGCCGGACATCAACATTGAAAAGATGGAGCATATCTCAGGCGAAGTATTCAGCACTGTTGCCGACCTGGGCACTCCTCTCCGTTGGATCGGCATCGCATCTGCCGCAGTAGACAAGATCGACTATGCAGCTTCCGGTGGCGTGGCTAACGCAGAAGCAGTAGTCAAGGCTATTCTTGCCGGTGCTTCAGCCGTAGAAGTTTGCAGCGCGATCTACCAGAATACAAACGCATTCATCGGCGAAGCCAACCGCTTCCTCTCCGCATGGATGGAACGCAAAGGCTTCAACAGCATTGCACAGTTCAAAGGCAAGCTGAATATCAAGGATATTCAAGGCATTAATACTTTTGAACGTACACAATTCTTGAAATACTTCGGGAAGAAAGAATAAAGATTAAAGGAAGAATTCCTTTTAAACGAAGAATAATTTTGAATGAAGAATGAAGAATTATCTGCGCTCTAATGCTGCATAGTAAATTCTTCATTCTTCATCTTTTAATTTTTAATTTCTTCTACAGCAGGTTACTTGCCAGCTCGCTTAGCTCGCTCCGTTCTCCCTTTACCAGGTTCACGTGCGCAAAGATTTTCTGGTCTTTCATACGGTCAATCATATATACCAGACCATTGGACTGGCTGTCCAGATACGGCTGGTCAATCTGTTGGATATCTCCGGTAAACACCATCTTCGTACCTTCTCCCGCACGGGTAATGATGGTCTTTATCTCATTCGGTGTCAGGTTTTGCGCCTCGTCGATGATGCAATACATTTCGCTCAAGCTGCGGCCACGTATAAATGCCAAAGCCTCAATGACCAACTGTTCACTTTTCTGCATATCTTCTATACGCTTCACTTCAGTAGAGTTGGCAGCAAACTGGCGTTTTATCACGTTCAAGTTGTCGAATAGCGGTTGCATATAAGGAGCCACTTTCTCCTGCGCGTCTCCCGGAAGGAAACCTATATCTTTGTTGGAAAGCGCAACGACAGGGCGTGCCAGCAGAATCTGCTTGTAATCGGTCAGTTTGCCCAAAGCGGCAGCCAATGCCAACAGCGTCTTACCCGTTCCCGCCTTTCCGGTCAACGCTACCAGCTTCACATTCGGATCATTCAGAATCTCAAAAGCAAAACTCTGTTCCGCGTTGCGTGGTTCGATTCCGTAATTTTTACCCTTCATCACCCGGCAGATAGAATGAGTAAAAGGATTGTAACGTGCCAGCACCGTATTCCGGTCACTCTTCAGTACGAAACATTCGTTAGGATGAATCAGATCCTTAAAATCAAATTCACTCAAGTCGATACCCTCCTTAGAAGAATAAATACGGTCAATCAATGCCGGATCTATATTTTCAAAGATTTCATTGGATTTCTCAAAGACATCCACATTCACCACCTTGTCCGTGATATAATCCTCGCACAGCAGACCGATGGAACGCGCCTTCATACGCAGGTTCACGTCTTTGGTCACCAATACCGTTTTCATTTTCGGATATTTGGAGGCAAGAAACTCGGTTGCCGCCAAAATAAAATGATCGGGCTTCTTCGCCGGAAAAGCAGCCCATACTTCGGGAGCCTCCACCTGACCGGTCACCACAAACAGGCGTCCCAAGCCTTCGCCCAGCTTCACTCCTTTCGAGAAAATCTCGTCACTCGTCAGCGTATCCAACTCACGCACAAACTCACGGGCATTGAAATTAATCTGCTCGTTTCCTTTCTTGAATTTATCCAACTCCTCAAGCACGACAAGGGGAAGATAAATATCATTTTCCTGGAAATTCTTCAAGCAATTATAATCGTGAAGAATAACATTGGTGTCTAGCACAAAATTTTTCTTAGTTCCCATGATTTCTTAGATTTAAATGTTGATATTTGCAATCTCAATTCGTCAACCTCACTTATCGCAGTCCGGTTGACGGTTCTAAAGATAAACAAATTAGCGGGCAATAAAGATCGCCCGGCGTTAAATATTATAAAACATGGACTATCAGAACACTTTAAAGTACTTATATGAAAGTGTACCTATGTTTCAGCAAGTAGGGAAAGAAGCATATAAGCCGGGATTGGAAACCACACAAAAATTAGACGAATATTTCGGCCATCCTCATCGACAATTCAAAACGATACACATTGCGGGTACGAACGGAAAAGGCTCCTGTTCGCATACTATCGCCGCCGTATTGCAATCGGCAGGCTACCGGGTAGGATTATTCACCTCCCCGCACCTGGTGGACTTTCGCGAACGCATCCGCGTCAATGGCGAAATGGTGCCCGAAGAATACGTAGTTGACTTTGTGGAAAAGCACCGTCCTTTCTTCGAACCTCTCCAACCTTCGTTTTTCGAGCTCACCACCGCTATGGCATTCCGTTATTTTGCCGACAGAAAAGTAGATGTAGCCGTTATCGAAGTAGGAATGGGCGGACGTCTGGACTGCACCAACATCATCCGTCCGGACCTATGCGTCATCACCAACATCGGTCTTGACCATACCCAGTATCTGGGCGGTACACTCGAAAAGATCGCTGAAGAAAAAGCCGGAATCATCAAGGAAGGCGTACCGGTGGTTATCGGAAGAGCCAGAGGAGCGGTGAAAAAAGTATTCTCCGCAAAAGCGGAGGAGATGAACGCCCCCATCACGTATACGAAACAGACTGCCGCGGGCAACGACGTCGCTATATATAGCTATCCGGAATTACAGAAAGAAAGGAACAACTTTTACGAAATGACGCGGCAAGGTCTCGAAATGTTCAAAATGCTACAAGACAAACACCGGAAAAATGAGAAGTCTCTGGAGAAGTTACTGTCTACGTTCAATCTGGACAATGCCCTACGCGCGATGGACAGAATACTCGACAAAAGAAAAAGCGCGATAAAACTCAGCAATAATCATTTTCAGGACGGTATTTTTCTGGAGCTCACCGGTCTCTACCAGGTCGAAAACGGCTTTACTATCCTGACCGCCCTTGACGAACTGGTGAAAATGGGATACCACATCTCACCCAAGAACTATTTCGAGGGCTTTTCCAATGTATGCGAACTCACCGGACTGATGGGACGCTGGCAGAAAGTGTACAGCTATCCGGATATCATCTGCGACACCGGACACAATGTCGACGGAATCAAGTATATCTGCAAGCAGCTCGAAGCTATCCGGGCAAACGACGGAAAAAAGATCCATATCGTATTCGGTATGGTCAATGACAAAGATATCAGCGGTGTACTGAAAATATTGCCGAAAGACGCCACCTATTATTTCACCAAAGCCAGCGTGAAACGCGCGCTTCCGGAGAACGAGTTGCAGGAACTGGCTCAGAAAGCCGGATTGAAAGGCAACGCTTACCCCACTGTGGTAGAAGCGGTGCAGGCGGCAAAAAAAGACTGCCCCCCGAAAGACTTCATCTTTGTGGGAGGCAGCAGTTTCATTGTCGCCGATCTGTTAGCGAATCGCGATACACTCGATCTCTACTAACGCGTTCTTTGGCAGAGCTTTTACGGCAATCGCCGAGCGTGCCGGGAAAGTTCTGTCAAAATAAGTGACATACACACCATTCATCCCCGCAAAAAGGGACATATCCTGAAGAAACACGGTGGTTTTGACAATGTCGTCCATTGTCAATCCCGCCTCTTCAAGAATGTACTTTATATTTTCCAACGACTGGCGGGTCTGTCCTTCTATCCCTTCCGCCATCTGCCCCGTAGCGGCGTCAATAGGCAACTGTCCGGACACATATACCACTCCGCCCGCTTCCATCGCCTGGCTGTACGGACCGATAGCTCCGGGAGCTTTCTCACAGCAAATTACTTTTTTCATATTTCTATAATTGTTATTTATATAAGGCACAAAGTTATAGAAATATTCTATCCCCTCTCATAAAATATCGTTTTTAATATATCCATCCGTCTCTTTTATTTTGGCTTTTCCAATATAAGTAGATTTCTCTCATTGATATCAGAAAACGAAACATAAACAAAAAACCTCCTGTGAAACGAATCTCACAGGAGGTTTTTTATTATTTGTTCGAAAAGATTATTCCGCTTTTTCTTTTGCAGGAGTTTCAGCAGGTGCAGGAGCAGCTTCAACCGGTTTTTCAACCTTTACATCTTCTCTTGATACGTTTACCGTAACGTTGACAGCAGAAGGTTGTCCCTGGTAAGGCATACGGTTCTTCGGGTCAGCACCATATTGGTTAGGACCTACAGTACCGTCAGCAAACAACATATAAAGTCCGAAAATAGCATTCACGATAGGAATGAACATCAACAGAATCAACCAGCCGGATTTATTCAAGTCGTGCAGACGCTTCACACCCTGTGCCAGAGAGAACCACACAGAAGCAACCAAAGCAGCAAGACCGATCAACAAGCCGAATACGGAGCCACCGGCAGAACCGCTGGAAGCACCAAAAATAAAAGTACCTACACCCAACAGCATAGCGATCCAAGTTACTATACCACCAACAATACCAGACAGGAAATATTCGATTCTACGAATACGACCGTCAAAAGAAAAAGGAGCTTTGAACATAATTTATAAAATTTATATTAATAAATAAGTGAGTTGTTCATCGTGCATTTATTACATGGAAGCAAAGTTATAAAAAAAATAAAATAAAAAAAGTTCTTTAAGGAAAAGAATAAAAAAATAACCGAATCCCGTGCAGTATTTCCTATTTTCCTGCATTTAACCTATGAAACAAAGAAAAAGTAGCAAATCAAACCATGTATCATTAACCTACAACCTGAGCTTGAACAGAAGGGGGAAATTAAAAGAGAAAGAGAGAGTTTTTTTTAATTAACGTCCCCAAATGAAAGGGGAAGGTTTGAAACCTTCCCCTTTTCCCTTTCATCAAAATCGAGGGTGTCAAAATGAACTGCAGTATTTTTGAATCAGCTCATCCACATTCGGATCTCCCAGTTCCTTAGCTTTCTTAAAGTTCCCGCAAGCCTCGTCCTTCTTCTGCAACTGTATCTGACAAAGCCCCAACAAGCGATAGGCTTCGGCATATTTCGGATCTGTTTTCAGCATGTCATTCAGAATACGAACCGCCTCTTCATAACGGCCTACGCGCAAATTCACCACTGCGTGTTCCGCCTGATAAGTCAAGTCGGCAGGATTCAGCTCGATAGCCTTAGCGATATCATCCAACGCACGCTGATACTGGCGGGCTTTCAGTGCCGCCTGCTCACGGTAATAATAGAATACATCATTCACTTGTCCTTTCACTGCGGTATGGTAGGCGTCATAATCAAGCATGGCATTCCGTGCCTGACCGGCCGCCATATTCATTTGCGCACGTTCCAGCAGATAAGGAGCCAACTCAGCGGTTATCGGCTGCGGACAACGGGCAATGCAACTATCCATCAATGTCAAGACCTCTTTCGGGTCGCTTTTCATCAATTCCTTTGTCTTGGCGGCACTGAAGAAGGTAGCGGGAGAAGCAAGATTGCTGGCGTTTACTTTCTCATAAGCAGCCAAAGCACCTGCATAGTCTTGCTTGGCAAACAGGATATCGCCTTCCATCTGAATGTAAACAGGCAACGGATCAATAGCTATCGCCTGACGGACATTCTCCAAAGCGGTATCATACGTCCAATCCTTATACGTCTTTTCCGGCTTGGACAGCTGGTAAGAATACATCATCTTACCTATATTATAATATGCATCGTCTTTCTTCTGAGCCACCTTCAACGCGCGGTTAAAGTCGTCAACGGCTTTATCATACCAAGACTGGTCATCCTTGCCTTTGGCTATATAGTAATTCGCACGGCGGAGATACCCGTCCGCGTTGTTCGGGAACTGAGCGATAAAATCATCCAAGAGTTCTCCATAGTCGTCTCCCGACATCTGAGAGGAAGCCATAAACAAATAGACCAATGCCTGGTCTTCCGTTTCGGGCAATCCCTTCCGGATACCAATGCTTCTCAACGTTGCATCCCCCAGAGAAAGGGCATTGATCTTCTGCGCCATCGCAAAAGCCGCCCCTGCCGCATAACAAGTGGTTATCGTGTCCAGTCCCGACGACTTCTGCGCAATGCCGAACACCTGTCCTTCCGCGTTCATCACCGGACAGCTCACCATCTTGTCTTTCATCCGCATACTCAATGTATAATAATGGTACTCTCCCGCCACTTTGGATACCTCCTTCACCTTGCCTGAAACGCAGGCGATACTCTTCTGCGTGGAATAAGGAAGCATCCACGCATCACTTCCCACTGCCGGAGCAGCAGTCGCCACCACCAGCGCAGGCACTTTCTTTTCAGTAATTCCTACACGGAACTTTATGACATCATACATATCATTCGCTCCCAATATCCGGCTGACCGGCATTTGCTTACCGTCCGCCGTCACGACCACCGCACGCTCCGCCCCCTTGAAAAGAGAAAAATCGGATAATGCCAGTCCGTCTTCGGAGACAAAAAATCCGTTACCGGTATTCAGCATTTTATCATTCTTATCGTAGGTCACGACCGAGAAGACCGCACGTTTCGCCTTCTCTACCCATTTAGGGGTCTGCGCCATGCTTCCCTGCACCAGAAAGAAAAGCGCCAAAGGTAGAATTAAAATCTTCTTCATAATATTACTCATTGTTTCTTTGTTTCACCGCCTCGTAAATCAAGATACCCGCAGCTACGGAGACATTCAATGACTCGATAGTGCCCAGCATCGGTATCTTCACCCATTCGTCGCAGAGCGCCAGGTTATCGTATGACACCCCTGTATCCTCCGCTCCCATAATGATGCACAACGGTCCCGTATAATCAGCTTTCGTATAATCGTAATCTCCCTTTTCGGTAGCCGCCACAATACGGAAGCCGCTGTCTTTCAGATACTGAAGCGTCGAGCGCAAGCTCTGTTCACGACATACGGGAAGCGTATGCAACGCTCCCGCCGATGTTTTCACCGCATCGGCATTTACCGACGCGCTGCCACGCGCGGGAATAATCACCGCATCTACGGCGGCACATTCGCAAGTACGGGCAATCGCGCCGAAATTGCGGACATCAGTCACTCCGTCCAACATTACAAAAAACGGATTCTTGCCTTGCTCAAACAGGAAAGGAACAAGATCCTCCGTCTTCTGATAAGTCACGGAAGAAATGAAAGCGATCACACCCTGATGATTCTTCCGGGTGATACGGTTGATACGCTCCACCGGAACACGCTGAACGGGTATCAGCGTACCTTTCAAAGCTGCAAAAAGCTCTTTGGAAAGATCACTCTGAATATCTTTCTTCACGAGGATTTTATCTATTTCTTTTCCAGCCTGAATGGCCTCTATCACGGCACGAACACCGAAAATCATTTCACTTTTGTCAAGCATCTTATTTATTTACTATTGTACTATATTTACGAATTATTATTTATACATTACCGTAACGGCAATGACACACCGCTAATCGCTGTTCAACAGCGCCTTAGCGTTGCTGAGCGCGGCTTCGGTCAAAGTGGCGCCACTCAACATATGGGCTATCTCCTCCACCCGCTCCTCATCAGTAAGACGGCGGATATGGCTGTTGGTTTCCGTATCGCTATCTTTCTTGTACACCTTATAATGCGCCCGTCCACGAGCGGCAATCTGCGGCAGGTGGGTAATGCTGATCACCTGACGGTTCTGCTCGCCCATCTCCTGCATCATATCCGCCATGCGGTCGGCTATCTCACCGGAAACTCCGGTATCTATCTCGTCAAACACGATGGTCGGCAACTTCACGGCTCCCGCAATCATGGCTTTGATGGAAAGCATGACACGAGCTATCTCACCCCCCGAAGCCACAGAAGAAATATTCTGCAATGTACCGTTCTTGTTGGCGGAAAACAAGAAGCTGACCGTATCTTCTCCCTGCAATCCGGGTTCTTTCTTCAATCCCATCTCCACCTGGAAACGGACATTCGGCATTCCCAACGGAATCAGGCGGGTGGCCAACTGCTTTTCCACCTCACGGGCAGCCTTGACGCGGGCTTTGGTCAGCAAGGCAGCCTGCTGCTTCACCTGTTTGAACTGTTCCTCCTTGCGGGCGGTCCATTCGGCAATCCGTTCATCGTATGAAGTGATGTCGGACAGTTTGACACGGTATTCTTCCGTCAAAGCCAGCAACTCATCAAGCGTCTGTACCCGATGTTTCTGCTGCAAGGAATAAATCAAGTTCAGACGCTCGTTCACTTCCTCCAGCCGTGCCGGGTTGAATTCCACCGATTCACCCTGCGAAGAGATTTCATGCGCGATATCTTTCAGTTCGATATAAGCGCTCTCCATACGTTCCGCCAGTTCTTTGGCAGGCTGGTAGACTTTTTGCAGATTGTTCAGCGTGTTCAGATTGTCCTTCAGATAAGAAAGCAGTCCGCCTTCGTCTGAGGCGAACACCTGCTCCACCCGGTAAAGCCCTGCCTTGATTTCCTCCGCATGGCTCAGTATTTCAGCTTCCTGTTCCAACTCCTCCTGCTCTCCTTCCACAAGACGGGCTTCTTCGAGTTGCTCCAACTGGAAACGGATGTAATCTTCGTCCGAACGGCTTTTCTCGGCAAGCGAGACTAACTCCGCCAATTCGCGTTCCGTCTGTTTCCATCCGGCATAACAGGTGTGGTATTTCTCCAACGCAGTGTCGTTATGCGCCAGAATATCAAGCACATTCAGCTGAAAGCCTTCCTTGTTGAGCAGCAGATTCTGATGCTGTGAGTGCACGTCAATCAACCGCTCTCCCAACTCCTTCACCTGCGCCAACGAAGCGGGCGTATCATTGATAAACGCCCGACTCTTACCGGACGCCTGCACTTCACGACGCAAAATGCACTCTTCATCATATTCCAGCTCATTGTCTTCAAAAAACGGGCGCATCCCATAAGCCGATATATCAAAACGAGCTTCTATGATACATTTAGAAGCTCCGCGACGAATTGACTTCACATCGGCACGCTGTCCGAGCAGCAGCCCGATGGCTCCCAGAATAATTGATTTCCCGGCTCCCGTCTCACCTGTAATAACGGAAAAGCCGGTGTCGAAACTAATATCCAGTTTCTCTATCAATGCGTAATTCTGAATGTATAGTGAACGTAACATTTGAATAAGTTGAGAGTTGAGAGTTAAGAATTGAGAGTTAAGTGTTTTAATTCATCAGACAGGCGGTCGATGATATCCCGTGCCACTTCCGCCTTCGACTTGAGCGGATAGTCGGTACGGCCTTTCCGGTCGATGATACTGATTTTGTTGGTATCATGACGGAAACCGGCTCCCGGGTCGTTCAGAGAGTTGAGCACGATAAAATCGAAATTCTTCCGTTCGAGTTTTCCTTCGGCATTCTGCTGCTCGTTGTTCGTTTCGAGGGCAAAGCCTACCAACAACTGGTCTTTTCTTTTGACAGCCCCCAGACTGGCGGCAATATCCTTGGTTGCCCGAAGATGCAGCGTCAGCTCTTCCTCTTTCTCGCGCTTGATCTTCTTGCCGGCCACCATTTCCGGACGGAAATCGGCTACTGCGGCACACAGTATGGCTGCGTCGGAATCGAAGAAACACGCTTGCGAAGCCGCATACATTTCCTCCGCCGATTCCACATCGATCCGGCGAATACGGGAGTGCCGCGTTTCCAGTTGCACGGGACCCGCAATCAACGTCACCTCCGCACCACGACGGGCGCATTCTTCCGCCAAAGCAAATCCCATCTTTCCGGAAGAATAGTTGCCGATGAAACGGACGGGATCAATCTTCTCGTACGTCGGTCCGGCTGTAATCATGACCTTCTTTCCTTTCAACTCACCGTTTGCGGCAAAAAACTCGTCCAATACCCGGATGATATTTTCCGGTTCTTCCATCCTTCCCTTCCCCACCAAGTGGCTGGCAAGCTCTCCCGTGCCCGGCTCGATGATATGATTGCCGAACGAACGGAGAATATCCAGATTCTTCTGGGTAGAAGGATGCGCATACATATCGAGATCCATTGCCGGAGCGACAAACACCGGAGCTTTGGCCGAAAGATAGGTTGTAATCAGCATATTGTCGGCTATCCCGTTTGCCATCTTGCCGATGGTAGAGGCGGTGGCGGGAGCAATCAACATGGCATCCGCCCACAACCCCAAGTCTACGTGGCTGTTCCACGTTCCGTCGCGCTGTGCAAAGAACTCGCTGATGACCGGCTTGCTGGTCAACGCCGAAAGAGTGATGGGAGTAATAAATTCTTTTCCCGCCGGAGTAATCACGACCTGCACTTCCGCTCCCTGCCTGATAAGCCCACGAATGATGTAGCAAGCCTTGTACGCGGCAATACTGCCGGTAATTCCAAGAATTATCTTTTTTCCTTTTAGCATTATTTCGTTATCAGATTGCTCATTTCACGCAGACGGATTTTTGTCAATACCGCTTTCGTATTCAGCGTGAAATCACTGTTCAAAATCCAACTGTAATATCCGGGATCTTTCTTCAAGACCTCAGCTACAGACATTCCTTTGTACTTTCCGAAGTTGAACACTTCCACTCCATTATCATCATAGACCATGCGACCGGCAAAGTCTACATTCTTGGAATAGCTGGAGTAGTCCGCCAAAAACGCAATATCGTTCTGCAACTCGTCATAGCGGTCGAGCTGCGCTTTCAGCACCTCATAAGTGGCACGTGTGTCCGCCTCCGCCGTATGCGCGTCCTCCAGATTCTTTTCGCAGTAGAATTTGTAGGCTGCCGAAAGGGTGCGTTGCTCCATTTTGTGGAAAATCACCTGCACGTCCACAAATTTGCGCTTCGTCATGTCGATATCCACTCCCGCACGCAGAAATTCTTCCGCCAGCACAGGAATGTCGAAACGGTTGGAGTTGAATCCTGCCAGATCGCATCCTTCAATGTCACGGGCAATGTTCTTTGCCACTTCCTTGAAAGTAGGGCAATCCGCTACGTCCGCATCGTAAATGCCATGCACGGCGGAAGAGGCTTCGGGAATATGCATCTCCGGATTGATACGCAAAGTCTTGGCTTCCTCATTCCCGTTCGGATAAACTTTCAAATAACAGATTTCAACAATACGGTCTGTGTTGATATTGGTTCCGGTCGTCTCAAGATCGAAAAAGACGATGGGATTTTTCAAATTTAATTTCATTTCTGGTTATTTTTTCGTTTCACCACAGAGGACACAGAGGACACGGAGGGTTGTTTAATAAATATTCAAAATTTTCCTCCGTGTCCTCTGTGCCCTCTGTGGTGAATAATTAATCATTCAACATCATCGGCATCAGCAACATCAGCAAGTCTTCGTTCTCTTCCTGCTCTACGGGAATGATTACTCCGGCTCGTGAGGGATCGGCCAATTCGATAATAACTTCGTCTGCGGAAATGTTGTTCAGGATGTCGATCAGGAACGTAGATTTGAATCCGATACTCATGGCAGCTCCCGCATATTGGCACACCTGTGTTTCTTCGGCAGAGGTGGAGAAGTCGATGTCCTGTGCGGAAATGACAATCTGGTTTTCCTGCATACGGAGTTTAATCAAGCTGCTTGCCTGCGAGGAGAAGATAGACACACGGCGCAAAGCTCCCATCAGCTGCTGGCGGTCTACGGTCAACTTGTGAGGGTTACTTTGAGGAATTACCGAGTTGTAGTTCGGATAACGCCCTTCGATCAGACGGCAAACCATGCGATAGCTTTCGAGCATGAACACGGCGTTGCGTTCGTCGAATTCGATTGTCACCATGCCCTGTTCTTTCGGCAGAAGATTCTTGAGCAGCGTAGCCGGTTTCTTCGGCAGGATGAACGCCGCACGCTCGTTGCCTTTAGCCGCCAATGTCTTGCAACGCACCAGCTTATGACCGTCCGATGCGACCATCGTGATGTCTTCTGTCGTAATATCAAAATAAATACCGTTCATCACCGGACGGAGTTCGTCGTCGGCAGTTGCGAATACCGAGCGGTTGATACCTCCCAGAAGCACTTCCGCTTCCATCTCCACGCGAACTGCATTGTCTCCCAATGTAGCCGACTGAGGGAATTCGTCCGCATTCTGTCCCATCAGACTATATTTTCCGTTCTGATACTGCACCGTAATTTCATAATTGTCCGGGTTGACATCAAACGTCAATGGCTGTTCCGGAATCTCTTTCAATGCATCCAGCAACGTTTTCGCCACTACGGCAAAACGTCCGTTCGTATCGCTTTCATTCACTTCTACGGTAGTAACCATCGTTGTCTCGCTGTCGGATACGGTGACAGACAATGTTCCATCTTCCAGTTCGAAGAGAAAACAATCGAGGATAGGCAATGCGTTTTTCGAATTGATCACGCGGCTTATAGCCTGTAAATGGCTAGAAAGAGCAGTACTTGAAACGATAAATTTCATATATTTTCGTGTATTTAAGTTTTAAATATTCTAACGCACAAAGTTACGAAAAAAGATTCGGGCAACCCAACAAAACAAAAGAAAAAACAGTCTTTGTGTGAGGGATATTCCTAAAAAGTCGTAACTTCGCCGCAGAATTTAAATTAATCGCAATGGAATTTACAGGAAAAATCATCGCTATTCTCCCTCCGAGAGGTGGAGTATCAAGAACAAGCGGCAACGAGTGGAAATCGCAAGAGTTCGTTATCGAAAATCACGACCAATATCCGCGTAAAATGTGTTTCGACGTATTCGGCGCGGACAAAATCGAGCAGTTCAATATTCAGATGGGCGAAGAACTGACCGTATCATTTGATGTTGACGCCCGTCAATGGCAGGACCGTTGGTTCAACAGTATCCGTGCATGGAAAGTCGAACGTGTAGGCGCAGGCGCTCCAATGGCTCCGGGTGCTCCCGTTCCTCCTCCGGCTCCGTCCGCTACTCCGGAATTTACTCCGGGCGACGCGAAAGACGATCTGCCTTTCTAAACAAAAAAAATCAAGGCGTAACGATACGCACTGAAAAACTCCCGGTGAATTTGATTTTTGCCGGGAGTTTTTTTATGCCCGCACTTTGTAAAGATTCCGCCCACAGCTAAACACTTCTCAGCCCACAGATGAACAACACCCGGACACGGGCTCAGGGGAATAAGCCCACAGGTGAAAAAAGGTCAGCAATAACGTCGGCAACCAAAACCCAGAAATACTATCGCTGATAGTATTTCTATTCTCTTCTAATCTCTTCTTTTCTCTTCTCTTGGGTTATGGTTGGGTTATGGTTGGGTTTTTGCGCCCTGCCAGAAGGCGTTTCAGCGCTTTTAGTTTTTGCAAAAACAGTGTTTTTTCGCAGGTAGTTTTTTCACCTGTTTTTCCTCTTTTCAAATCCGGTTTTTCTCCGTTCGGAAATCTTTTTCCAATCAACCCGAAATGATTTTTCCAGCTTGTCTTTAGTCGGCTTTATACTTCAAAACGATGGTGGGATATGCCACTTCATCAGCACAAGTAAACTGAGCAAAAAGTATGAAATTGCGAAAAAATTCCGCATTGCGCACAAAGAAATCGGGCACGAAACAGACCTGTTTTTCCACTTGCCGGAAGAGGTGTCCGAAATCTGCCATCAGCATAAAATGATAAGAATCGGACAGGTTACTCATCCCCGCTTTATAGGTAACAGCACTGTCAAGCACTTCGCCTTTATCCAACCGGAGTATATAGTCCGACAGACTGTCTTCGTCCGGTGCTAATAATAAACGACCGGCATAAAAGGCAGCGTACAGCTCCGAAGCCGGCTCCACGAAACTAGAAAGTTGCGTAAACAACGTTGTCTGAGGCAGCCGGTAGACAGGATAGGCTTTATCCGCAGTATAACAAAAAGTTATACGGGGATTCTTATGCCTTTCTACAGCGGATGCCGTATTTGTCAGGGAGCGCATCATCCTCTCAGCCTCCGTCACATCGGGCACAGAAAGACTCAGCACAGACGCCGCGTCCCGCAATGTATCTTCCCGCTGGAAAAGACAGGTCACCAAATCATGCCCGGTGTTTTCCATCAGATAACGCGAGATTTCACGGTTTCTTTCCTGCATTCCGCTATCATCGTCCACCCCTGCCGGTATATATTCACGACTGTCGCCATAGGCAAGCAGAGAGTTCCAGTCCGTGACACTTTGTTTGCTAAAATAGAAAGTGGTGGAAGGCAACACTTCGCCCGGAAATCCTTTGACAGATTCTTGTTGCCGAAGCTGGTTGATAAAGGCGAGACAGGTATCCGGTTCATGGCTGACACCTGTAAAATAGACATAATCGTCCTTCATCTTCATGTCAAACTCCGTCCACCCTATCATGCCGTTCACACGGGTATAAATGGTAGCGACCGCTCTGCTTTTTTTCGGTGCGTTTATCTGCATGAAAGCAGGATCATCCGCCAGAGAATCTCCCTTCTTGCAGGTGTCAATGACTTCTTCTATCAGTTTTTTCTGGAAGCTCAACGCCATGAAATCGGGCGTGAGATAGCAAGCAAGGAAATCACCGTCCGCCATCGGGTAGATTATTATCTTTTCTCCTTTGTAATCGAAGGTTTTCGGCGGATAGAGTGATGAAATATATTTTTGCACGAATCTGTCTATCAGTTCTTTATCACCTTCTCCCAATCTGCAATAGAGCACTTGGTCGCGTTCGCTGTCCGGAGCATGGAAACTTATCAGCATTTGATTCATTTGCCGACTCAATCCGTGGGGACTATCTTCGGAAAGTTCGTACAGGGAATGTTTTAAGTAGGAAAACAGCTTGGATACATACAGGTATTGCCGTTCTTTGCTGCAAGTCAGATTATCGGTTTCAGTCACAAACTCAAGCACATCATCGGTAGCAAACACTGCCGAAGTAGTGGCGGGAACCAGCTCGTAAAGATTGAAATTTCTCTGTCCGTCAGCCGCCGACAGCCTGAAAAAAGAGTACATGACGAAACCTGCGCACAGAAGTACAACAGAAGAAGTGACCGCTATTTTCACTATCGTACGAAGTTTCATAATATTTGCTGTTTATCGGCTCGGTGCAAAAATAATAATTTCTACAAAGAAAACAAAACTTTTGCTAAAAAATCCGCCGGTAATTAAAGAAGGATTTCCAATCCGTCAAATGCCAGGTGAATATTCTCCGGAAGTCTCCGTTCAGCTTCGGCATGCAAGCCCATATCATGACTCATGTGTATAAAGTATGTCTTCTTTGCCTGAATGCGCCGCGCAACCGCCAAAGCCGCCTCCAGATTCTGATGTGTAGGATGCGGGGCTATGCGGAGTGCATTCACAATCAGAACATCCACGCCTGCCAATTGTTCATAGGATTCTTCGGGCATGGTCAGCATATCGGTGATATAACCGAGTTTTCCGATCCGGTATCCGAGAATCGGCAACCGCCCGTGCATCACACGCAGGGGAAGCACTTCGGTATGGTTTATGTAAAAGGGTTGTCCCGCCACAATCTCTTGCAAAGGAATATTAGGGACACCGGGATACGAATGTTCCACAAAACAATAGGGCATACGCGAACGCAATCCGCGTGCTACGTATTCTTCCGCATAAATAGGAACTGAACCGAACTGGCAGAACGGACGAAGATCGTCCAGACCGCCCACATGATCGTAATGCTCATGCGTAATGAGCACTCCGTCTATCTTCTCGAAAGGGAGATGCAGTACTTGCTCCCGAAAGTCGGGACCGCAATCTATCAATATGCGCGCATCTTCCGTCTCTACAATGGCAGAGGCACGCAACCTGTTATCTTTCGGATCGGCAGAAGTACAAACTGCACATGTGCAACCAATCTGGGGCACTCCTGTCGATGTTCCACTTCCAATGATTCTTACCTTCATACTTCATTAAATTACGTTTACTTCCGGGTGGATATCGATACCGAATTTATCGCGTACCGAAGCCCGCACCGCATCTGAGAGTGCGACAATGTCACTGCCTTTCGCTCCACCCCGATTCACCAGCACCAATGCTTGTTTATCGTGGACGGCGGCGGGTCCTAAGGATTTTCCTTTCCATCCGCATTGGTCGATCATCCATCCGGCAGGGATTTTCATACGCCCGTCAGGAAGCTCATAGTAAGGTATGCGGGGATAGTCCCGCTGCAAGGCTTCCAGCTTTTCTTTCGCCACAATGGGGTTCATAAAGAAACTGCCTGCATTTCCCGTCACTTTCGGGTCGGGCAGTTTACTTTCGCGAATCTCAATAATCACTTTACGGACAATGGGCAACGTCGGTGCAGGATACCTTGCAAGCTCCTGACGAATCGTTCCATAGTCCAGCGTGTACCGTTCTTCTTTACTAAGACGGAAGCGGACATAGGTGACAAAAACGGATTTGTTCTCAGGACGCTTGAAAATGCTGCTGCGATAGGCATACTCGCATTCTTCGACAGAGTAAACACGCCCGTATCCTTGAACGTTCACTGTCTCTACCGCCGTTATCAGGTCTTTCACCTCCACTCCGTAGGCTCCGATATTTTGCACGGCACTCGCTCCCACCTCACCGGGAATCAACGAAAGATTCTCCGCTCCATACCATCCATGCTCCACGCAACAGGCTACAAAATCATCCCACACAACTCCCGCACCGACACGCAGGGATACGGTCTGAGAGTCTTCGGCCGTCACTTCGATACCTCCGATGCGGGAATGCAGTATCAGCCCGTCGTAATCTTTGGTAAACAGCAGATTGCTGCCGCCGCCAATATGCAAAAAAGGTGTCGTAACGGCACCTTGCGCAATATACTCCTTCAGTTCCGCTACTGAGGCGTATTCCAGAAAACGGGAGGCACTGACATCAATGCCGAAGGTATTGTAGGGCAAAAGAGAATACATAATCTATCTGTTTAAAAAAGTTATATACTGGTGTCTTCAAACTTATACAGCTCCCATCCTCCGGCTTTCCGACGGAAGTATAGGATGTTGGAGAAACCGTTGCCGATACCTTTCAACGCAAGAATCTTCGTTGTCGAGTTATCATCGTTTCTCTGTCCGTAGTTGATATTGGAGAGACGTTCGGAAGGAAGTTCCGGTTTGAAGGCAAACCATTGGTCCCGGTCGAGCGTTGTCTCCAAAATGGAGAAGTCGTCATCCGGATCGCTGGTAACAAAAATCAACGGTTCGCGTATGCGCCGACTCTGGAAAAGGCTGTCGACGGCAAAACGGCCGAAGAACTCCACAAAGTCCTCATTGTCGTCCTGCTCGATAGGACGCAAATTGATGGCTTCCAGCATCCACGCTCCTTTGATGCGTTCAAAGTAATACTTTTTCATCATCCGTGTCTTCACGAATATCCACTCCACTTGCACAGAGGTAAGCGCAGTATCTCCTACTAAATCCATATCTTCTTCTCTATCAAACAGGAGCGTATAGTAATGCTGTTTGGTAAATAAGTCGTCATGCTTCCAATGGTGTTCGTCGATGTCCAGCTTCTTGTCTCCATTGTAGTAGGGCAACGGAAACTTCACACGCTGACGCTGCAACACGTCATCGGAGGCAAAATTATAGATGAAATCGTCGAAAGACTCGTCGGCCTGTATAGGCTGCGGCTCTTCCGGCAATTCTTCCTGGTGGATTGAATCGGTTTTGTACCGGATGGAATCCACCTCTTTTGTAATAGATGCGAAGGGGTCAATCTTAGCTTTCTTGTTTCCACAGGAACTCAGCATACCGAGCAATATGACCCCTGCAATTAGTTTTTTCATTATTTTAATTTCTCTCGTAACTTTTCAAGCATATCCACCGTCATGCTTTCCAAATCGTAGGCGGGCTTCCATCCCCACTCTTCGCGGGCACAGGTGTCGTCCAGACTGTCGGGCCAGCTATCGGCTATGCGCTGCTTTAAGGGGTCTATTTCATAAACCATCTCAAACTGCGGCACGTGCTTCTTGATTGCCTGGTATATCGTTTCCGGGTCGAAACTCATGGAAGCGATATTGAAAGCATTGCGGTGTATCAGTCTTTCCGACTCAGCTTCCATCAGTGTGATCGCCGCGTTCAGCGCATCCGGCATATACATCATATCCATCAAAGTGCCTTGCTTAATGGGGCACACAAACTTCTCTCCTTTCACTGCCGAATAGTAAATATCGACAGCATAGTCGGTCGTGCCTCCTCCCGGAGGGGTCACATTCGAAATAATACCCGGAAAACGGACAGCACGGGTATCGACACCGTATTTATTAAAATAGTAGTCGCTCAGCAACTCTGTCGTTACTTTCGTGACTCCATACATGGTACGCGGACGCTGGATCGTGTCTTGCGGCGTCTTGGTGTGAGGCGTACTTGCACCAAACGAGCCGATAGAACTGGGAGTGAACACCGCGCATCCTTGTTCACGTGCCACTTCCAGCACATTCCATAATCCATCAATACCTATCTTCCAAGCCAATTTGGGTTTCGACTCGGCAACTACGGACAACAGGGCAGCCAAATTATAAATCGTATCAATGTGATACTCTTTTACCACAGATGCCACCGCCTGCGCATCCGTCACATCAGCAATTGCCGAAGGACCGGACTCTTTCAATTCTCCTTTAGGCTCTGCACCCGGTATATAACCTGCTACAACATTTGTATTTCCATAGCGTTTACGTAACTCCATTGTAAGTTCGGACCCGATCTGTCCGGTAGCTCCAATAATCAAAATGTGTTCCATTTTTTTTCTGACTTAGAATAATAAGCTTAAATAGTGCGCAAAGTAAGCACTTTTTTTTCAGATTTTAATCAAAAAGACATTGTTATTCCAAGAAAAATTGTGTCCTTTGCAATATAACTTAATCACATAAACACCATGTACGGTAAAATGCAAGAATTCCTCAGCCAGACATTGGCTGAAATCAAGGAGGCCGGACTTTACAAAGAAGAACGCCTGATTGAGAGTGCGCAGCAAGCTGCCATTACAGTAAAAGGTAAAGAGGTACTGAACTTCTGTGCCAACAATTACTTGGGACTGTCCAATCACCCCCGATTGATCAAGGCTTCCCAAGAGATGATGAACCGCCGCGGATACGGTATGTCGTCCGTCCGTTTTATCTGCGGGACACAGGATATTCATAAAGAACTGGAAGCGGCTATTTCCGACTATTTCCAGACAGAAGACACGATTCTATATGCTGCCTGCTTCGATGCGAACGGCGGGGTATTCGAACCGCTCTTCACCGAAGAGGATGCGATTATCTCGGACTCGCTGAACCACGCTTCCATCATCGACGGCGTGCGTCTGTGTAAAGCGAAACGCTATCGTTATGCCAATGCCGACATGAAGGATTTGGAAAGATGTCTGCAAGAAGCGCAGGCGCAACGTTTCCGTATTGTCGTGACGGACGGTGTGTTCTCTATGGATGGCAATGTAGCTCCGATGGATCAGATTTGCGATCTGGCCGAGAAATATGATGCGCTGGTGATGGTAGACGAGTCTCACTCGGCAGGAGTGGTAGGCGCCACCGGTCACGGGGTCAGCGAATTGTATAAGACACACGGCCGCGTGGATATCTACACCGGAACGCTGGGCAAAGCTTTCGGTGGTGCGCTGGGAGGATTTACGACAGGCCGCAAAGAGATTATCGACCTGTTGCGTCAACGCAGCCGTCCGTATCTGTTCTCTAATTCATTGGCTCCGGGCATTATCGGCGCCAGCCTTGAGGTGTTCAAAATGCTGAAAGAAAGCAATGCGCTGCACGACAAGCTCGTAGAGAACGTGAATTACTTCCGCGACAAGATGACCGCTGCCGGATTTGATATCAAACCGACGCAGAGTGCGATATGCGCTGTGATGCTGTATGATGCGAAGTTGTCTCAGATTTATGCTGCACGTATGCAGGAAGAGGGTATTTACGTGACCGGTTTCTATTATCCGGTGGTTCCGAAGGAACAGGCGCGTATCCGTGTGCAAATCTCTGCAGGACACGAGAAGGCTCATCTCGACAAATGTATCGCTGCCTTTATCAAAGTGGGTAAAGAACTCGGCGTATTGAAATAAAACTTTTTCATATCTTCCATTGTTATTATCGGGGTGCATTAGAAGCGCCGACAAGATAACAATGGAAGATTTTTTTTATTTATATATGGAAGAACTGACTCTCACGACTCCTGCCCTTCTTTTCTCGGCAGTCTCACTGATTTTATTGGCTTACACCAATCGTTTCTTATCGTACGCACAGCTTGTGCGGCAGTTACGCGACCGCTATATGGAGAATCCTACGGATATCACGGTAGCACAAATAGAGAACTTACGGAAACGTTTGAATCTGACCCGCACCATGCAAGGACTGGGAATTGCGAGCCTGTTTCTCTGTGTGGTCAGTATGTTTTTCATTTATATCGGACTGCAACTGCTGTCCGCCTATGTATTCGGAGTGGCTCTGCTGTTGCTTATCGCTTCATTGGGCGTGTCTTTCCGCGAAATACAGATTTCCACCCGTTCGCTGGAGATTTATCTGGGAACAATGGAGAAGGGAAAGAGCAGAGCTAATCATTAAGCCACCACCCAACAAGGAAGGATCACAGCGAAACGACTTCCTTTACCGACCTCGGATTGAAGGGTAACCGTTCCACCCAATTTCTCTACAATCACTTTACAGATGGAAAGTCCTAATCCCGCACCCTGCGAAAACTCATTCTGCTTATAGAAACGACCGAATATCATCCGTTGTTCTTCCAATGGTATGCCACGACCAGTATCTTCAACATAGATTTCAACTTTACTTTCGTCGGAGAAATAGTGATATCCTACTCTGATAGTACCGCTTTCCGTAAACTTGTCCGCATTATTCAAGAAATTGGTAAGTACTTGTATCAAGCGGTCTCTATCCACATTTATTTCTAAAGCCGTTTCTTCCGTCTCTTTCAGAAATTCCAAACGTGGAGAAATAAGTACTTGATGTGTGGAATAGACATCATCAATCAAATCTTTTACCTGATACCGCTGATAGACAAAAGACATATAGTCGGATTCGATACGGGAAAGTTCCAAAATATCATTCACCAGTTTAAGCAATAGTTCGCTATTTTTATTTATGGTATCTACATATTCTTCCCGTTCTTCGGGAGTTAAATCCTCTTCTACCGCCAGAATATTGGAGAAGCCGACAATTGAGTTTAGCGGAGTGCGTATTTCATGGCTCATATTCGCCAGAAAAGATTGTTTGAGCTCGGCTTTCTCAGCCAGCAAACGTGCCGCTTCCAACTCCTCCTCCCTATCCTTTACTTTTTGCACGTTCTGTAATAATCCCGCAGTTTTGTACTGCCCTCCTCCAATCGGGTTGGTACTATAACGAAATTCCCACCATTGATAACCCTTTCCGTCAAAATTACAAGGAAGTTGCGCTATTTTCTTCCGTGCATTTTGCAGGTTCTTCCAACTAATTTGCACGCTCTCCCAATAGTCGGGATGAATTAAATGTTTGAGTTCTTCGAATGTCAGTTTCCGAGGGGATATTCCTTGCGAATGCCAAAATGCATCTTCAAACACAAATGTTTTCGTCTCCAGTTGCCAAGCGTATGTTGCTCCCCCTGCAATGGCCAATGCTAATGTTTCTTTTTCATGGGCTAACGCACAAAGTGCCTGTTTTTTCCTTCTCTGCTCACGGAGATAAAGCCACCACAAACAAGCAAAAAGAGAGAGAAGTAGTATGATTGAAGTAATTAGCATACTCCCCCATAACAAAGGATATCTCTTATTAAAAGGTATATTTATAATTGTAAAGCCGGAAGGAATTCTTTCGCTCCTTAATCCCATCCGCAGCATAGCATTCCAGTCTGCCACATACTCTTTACGACTTTCGGCTATAGGAATATCCAAAGGAGATGTTCCATGCAAAATACTAACTGCGGCATTGACTTCTTCTTCCACTTGAACAGGCAATGTGGTCAGGTAACCTCCAATTAGCTTTTCTCCATATCCAAACCCCTCATTGATAACGGTCAAACAGGGATTCATACATACATTACCAAAATTCTCTGTAGTGAAATCACGCTTTAGCTGAATGTAACACCGCTCACGATAATTTCTGTTCAGTATCCACATCAAACTAACATCATTCTTCCCGGAAACACGTGCGGAAACTGCAAGAAAGTGCGTATATCCTTCTTTCAATTTTATCTGCAATTCTTGTTTGGGAGTACGCACAGTCTTTATCGAGTCAATAAAACCAATCACCTTAGATCCTCTCAGCTGTTCACGAGCGTCTTGCTTAATCTGATTGTCTAGAAAAGTGGAGTCAAGGACTGTAAATAACGATATTGCATTACCGAAGATTTTTTTAGCTATGGCTATATTTCTCTTGAAATCTATTTTATCATGAAATCCCGTCACGTTGGGATATTGACTTATCAACTTCCAATTCGGATAGTTAACGCCTCCGAATATAACAGGAACTTCCTTTACTAACGGTGCACCGCATTTCAACAAAGAGTAAGTGGCTTGATCTTCATTTACTATAATCACCTCCGGCTTCCAGTCTACAGACACAGAATCCAACAGATGAAACATTCTTTCCAATTCTTGCTTTTCGAGATAATTTTCACAATCCAGATAGAGCGTGCGAATATCCGCTTTTATATTCTTTTTCTCAAACTGCCTGGAAATCATTTCGTTATAATCAGGATAACCGCCGTAAGTCTCTTCGTAAGAATGTATGACCAATATGCGATGCTCTTCTTTCGGGGAACAGCTACTCAATCCTATTAGTAATAATAGAAGTGTGATAGAAATATTACTCCATTGTCCGTGTTTGTCCATATCCATATTATTGTTTGTTTGGATAAAAGCAGCCATTCGCCTTCTATACTCCATACGATTAGGTACAAAGATAACTGATTTTTAAATAAGGGCAAACAAAGTCAAAAAAAAGAAGTTGCCCGAATATGAAATTCAGACAACTTCTTGCATATAAATCTTTTAGACTACTATAAATTAACGCTGTCCCAATTGTGAGTCTATAAAGAAAATTCCGGTATCACCGGCTTTCTTGATTTTGTCAACAATGCCTTGCGCTGTAGCTTCTTCTTCTACTTGTTCGCGAACGAATCCCCACAAGAAATCTTGTGTTGCTTTGTCCTTCTCAGCAGCAGCTACGTCTACCAGTTTGTCTACCAATTGGGAAACATGGCATTCATGTTTGTAAACGTGCTCGAATACTTCCAGCGGACTACCCCAACCGTTAGGAACAACATCTATTTTATCAACTTTAGCGGTTCCTCCACGTTTGATAATATAATCTGCCATAGCATAAGCATGCGCCATCTCTTCCTGAGACTGCTTCTTCATCCAATGGGCAAAACCACTGAAACCTTCTTTCTCGAAATAGAAAGACATTGCCAAATACAGGTTAGCAGACCACATCTCAGCAGTAATCTGTTCGTTAATTGCATTTTGTAATTTTTCTGAAATCATAATCGTATCTTTTATTAAGTTGTTAATGTAGTTTCTTTTTGAACTCATTACAAAAATAACAAGATTTCAGTTCAAATTGTTCCATGTACCCCCTATTTTTAAACTACATTCACACTTTGATTGTAGCGGTTCATTTTTTATTTACACCAGCTCGTCGGAAGTATATCCTTTCGGAAGCTCACGACAGTTATAGCCGGAAGCCATTATTTCACCGTATGCACCGGCAGAACGAAGGGCTATCAGGTCTCCACGCTTGACTTTGTTCAGATCAATCGCCTTTCCGAACACATCGGACGACTCACATATCGGACCTACTACATCGTACGCTTCCACCGGTTCTTCGGAAGTCAGGTTTTCCATCTTATGGTATGCCTGATACAAAGCCGGACGGATCAAGTCGGTCATACCTGCATCGAGGATGGCAAATTTCTTCTTGGCTCCTTGCTTCACATACAGTACTTTGGATATCAACGTACCGCATTGTCCCACGACGGCACGCCCCAATTCAAAATGAAGTGTTTGATAAGGACGCAGTTTCAGTTGTCCGGCATAGGTGGCAAAATAATCTTTGAAGTTCGGGATAGCCTGACGGTTGGGATGTCCGTAATCTATCCCCAGACCACCACCGACATTTATATGTTCTACCAGAATCCGACGCGCTTCCAACCTGTCCTGCAATTCATTGACACGATTGCACAAAGCGACGAAATCGCCCATATCGAGAATCTGCGAACCGATGTGGAAGTGAAGGCCGATAAACTTGATATTCTTCATTTCCAAAGCCACGTCTATCACTTTATCCATATCCTGCATACTGATACCGAATTTATTTTCGGCAAGACCGGTAGTGATATTGGCGTGAGTATGCGCGCCTACATCCGGATTGATGCGGAAAGCGACATTGGCTATTTTGTTTTGAGCGGCTGCCAGCTCGTTGATTACTTCAAGCTCGGGAATAGATTCTACGTTAAAACAGAAGATTCCATATTCTAATCCGAGATTGATTTCCCAGTCTGCTTTACCCACTCCCGCAAAAACGACTTTATTGGCCGGAAATCCTGCACGGATAGCGGCACGGATCTCTCCACCGCTCACACAGTCGGCTCCCATTCCGCTTTCACGGATGATGGCAAGTACCTTCGGATTGGCATTCGCTTTGACAGCATAGTGTACTGAATAATTAGGATATTTGGCAACCTCATGGTTAATAGCCGACAATGTATCACGCAGCACTTTGGTATCGTAATAATAGAAAGGTGTCTGCAAAGTGCGGAATTTATCGATTGGAAATATTCCCTTCATAATTCAAAAACTTGTTTAGTTGGTTAAAAAAAAGCGCTTTTATCAGTTCGGTAAAAGCGCTCATATTATTGATGGAATTATTTGCCGTTGAAAAGCATATCGCTCAACGACTGTAAAGCCGCCTTCTTGTCACACTCCCGAATGAGGAAGGAGATGTTGTAGTTGCTTCCTCCGAATGAAATCATTCGCACCGGTATGTCGCGCATCGCATCAAGCGCTTTGGCTTCAAAACCGACATTTTCCCATTCCAAGTCACCTACAACGCAGATGATACACATTTCTTTATCAACGGTTACCGTTCCATATTTCTTCAGGTCATCCAGAATCTCATTAAGATGTTTCGTGTTATCTATCGTTACAGAAACACCGACTTCTGACGTACAGATCATATCGATGGATGTCTGATAACTTTCGAAGATTTCGAACACCTTACGCAAGAAACCGTGAGCCAATAACATACGGCTGGATTTGATCTTGATAGCAGTAATGTTATCTTTGGCGGCTACTGCTTTGATTTTTCCTTTCTCTGTATCATTGGAAATCAATGTGCCGGGAGCGGTCGGATCCATCGTATTCAGCAAACGTACAGGAATATTGGCATATTTAGCCGGCTGGATGCAGGTAGGATGCAGAATCTTCGCACCGAAATAAGCCAATTCGGCTGCTTCTTCGAAATGTAGCTGACGCACCGGAGCTGTCTTGTCAACGATACGCGGATCGTTATTGTGCATACCGTCAATGTCTGTCCAGATCTGAATTTCGGAAGCATTCACCGCTGCTCCGATCAGAGAAGCCGTATAATCGCTACCGCCACGTTGCAGATTGTCTATCTCACCATAAGCATTGCGGCAGATGAAACCTTGCGTGATGTAGATATCCATATCCGGATAAAGTTCGAGCTGTGCCTGCAACTTCTCCTTAATATATACGGGGTCCGGCTCCGCGTTCTTATCAGTACGCATGAATTCCAAAGCCGGAAGCAGTACGGACTTCGCACCGCATTCCTGCAGGTAGAAGTTCACCATTGCCGTAGAGATCAGCTCTCCTTGCGCCAAAACCACTTTCTCTTCAAACAAAGTGAAAAGGTCTTTCGTATAGGAGCGGATGTAGTCGAAGTGAGACTTGATGACTTCGAGACCTTTCTGTTTATATTCCTGAGTTGCGAATAGCTCATCAACGTGCTGTTTATATTTAGCTTCCAGCTTATTGATAATCTCGTTGGCACCCTCCGGATTCTTCTTATACAGATAGTCCGAAATTTCCACCAATGTGTTTGTTGTTCCTGACATAGCAGAAAGAACAACAATCTTCTGTTCACCATCGGTAATCAATTTGGCTACTTCCTTCATGCGCTGAGCAGAACCTACGGAAGTTCCTCCAAACTTTAAAACTTTCATTTTCGTTACTGTTTTAGTTATCTATATTTAAATCTATTTCTATTGTTCTCTGCCTGGGCATATATTCATCGGTCACATCTACAATCTGATGGTTGGCACAACGATACACCCGACCCGGATATTCTTTCAATAATTGCAGATTGTGCGTGGTCATCACAACGGATGAACCGGAACTGCAAATATTATGCAACAATTCAACAATCGATTTCCCCGTTTCCGTATCCAGGTTTCCGGTCGGTTCATCCGCCAGGATGATGGACGGAGAATTGAGTACGGCACGTGCAATCACAATGCGCTGCTGTTCGCCACCGGAAAGTTCGTTCGGCAGTTTGTATCCTTTATTGGACATTCCTACCAAATTGAGCACTTCTTCAATACGTTCCTTGATTTCCTGTTTGTTCTTCCAGCCTGTGGCACGAAGTACAAATTCCAGGTTATTGTAAACGGTACGGTCCGTCAGTAACTGAAAATCCTGGAATACAATGCCTAACTTGCGGCGCAGTTGCGGGATATGCTTACGTTTGATAGACCGCATATTATAATCCAGTACTTTAGCCTCACCGTCAATTACATCCAGTTCGCCATAAAGGGTCTTGAGCAGACTCGTCTTTCCCGAACCTACTTTTCCGATCAGATAGACAAACTCTCCTTTGTGCAATTCCAGATTTACATCACTCAGCACACAGAGTTCCTGTTGATGGATTTCTACGTTCTTATATCGTATCAACGCCCCGTCATCCATGCCGACTCCCGCTTTAATTTTTAATTATTAATTCTTATTTATTTAATGCTTCTTCCATGTACTGCTATGCCTTTCCTGCAATTCACGAGCAAGATCTTCGATACGATAGCCTTTTGAAGTCAGCAATACAATCATGTGATAAATAAGGTCGGCTCCTTCGTAGATCAGGCGTTCGTCAGTGCCGTTGGTTGCTTCGATCACTGTCTCGACTGCTTCTTCACCTACTTTCTGCGCCATCTTATTGATTCCGGACTCAAACAGGCTGGTTGTATAAGAGCCTGCGGGCATTTCTTCGTGACGTTTGTCGATAAAGTCTTGCAATGCTTTCAGGAACATCACAGGTTCTTCATTCTTCTCGCCCCAACAGGTATCTGTACCTGTATGGCACACAGGACCTGCCGGATTAACCTGAATGAGCAACGTATCATTGTCGCAATCGGCCTTGATAGAAACAACATGAAGGAAATTACCGCTTTCTTCGCCTTTTGTCCACAGACGATTCTTTGTACGGCTAAAGAATGTCACTTTTCCGGTTTCTACCGTTTTATCATAGGCTTCCTTATTCATGAAGCCCAACATCAAGACTTTGCGCGTCTCATTGTCTTGTATGATAGCCGGAACAAGTCCGTTCATCTTCTCGAAATCCAATTCCATTTTATTCAATATCTTAATTTACTATTTACGCATTATAATACCTTCGCCGCAAAGATACGATTTTAAATCGGGAATTTTAATTTCTCCGAAATGAAAAACGCTGGCTGCCAATGCCGCATCTGCTTTTCCTTGCAAAAAGACGTCACGGAAGTGTTCTTTACTGCCTGCTCCACCCGATGCAATGATAGGAATAGAAAGCTGTCCAGCCAAAACGGCAAGTGCTTCGTTCGCATAGCCGGTCTTCACACCATCATGATTCATACTCGTGAAGAGTATCTCTCCCGCTCCGCGTTCCTGCGCTTCCTTAGTCCACTCGAACAGGTCTTTATCCGTTTCGATACGTCCTCCGTTCAAGTAACATTTCCAACCGTTCTCGGTCTGTTTCGCATCTACCGCCAACACACAGACCTGTGAGCCGAAATTCTTTGCAATCTCATCAACCAATCGGGGATTACGGATAGCGGAAGAATTGATGGAAATCTTATCCGCTCCCGCATTCAGCAGACGGTCCACATCACTCAATTCATTGATTCCTCCCCCTACAGTAAACGGGATATTGATATTAGCAGCAATCCGTTTTACCAATTCCGTAAAAGTCTTACGTCCCTCATGGCTTGCAGTAATGTCCAGGAAAACAAGTTCATCTGCTCCCTGTTCACTGTAAGCACGACCCAGCTCCACCGGATCACCGGCTTGGCGCAAGTTGACAAAATTCGTTCCTTTCACGGTTTGTCCGTCTTTTATATCCAGACAAGGTACTATTCTTTTTGCTAACACAATCTTATTTTATTTACTATTCAACAATTTACAATCTATATGCCTAAGCTTGCTTCTTAAATTTTTCTTATTACATCAAATCCTCTTATATAACTTCTCCTTATTATATAAGGTATATTCTGATATGCGAATTATAAAAAGATTCTCAAATCTTGTAAGGTGATATGGCCTTCATACAATGCCTTACCGAAAATAACTCCGGGAACACCGGCCTCATCCAAAGCAACAATATCATCCACCTTGCTTACCCCGCCACTGGCCATCAGATAGAGATCGGGGAATTTAGCCAACATCTCTTTATACAAATCGATAGAAGGACCACTCAGCATTCCATCACAGCTAATATCCGTACAGATTACTTTTCGTATACCTTTATCCATATAATTTTCCAGAAACGGAAAAAGCTCACAGGCGCTTTCGTCTTTCCAACCATTGACGGCTATCTTATGATCTTTTACATCTGCTCCCAAAATGATCTTCTCACTGCCGTATATTTCCAGCCAATGACAGAATAATTCCGGGTCTTTCACCGCAATGCTTCCTCCGGTTACCATCTGCGCACCGCTCTCAAAAGCAATTTTCAAATCTTCATCGCTCTTTACTCCACCGCCAAAATCTATAACGAGAGAAGTACGTGTCGCAATCTGTTCCAACACCCGATAGTTAACGACATGATGAGAAGCAGCGCCGTCCAAGTCTACCACATGAAGCCTGCGAACACCGTTCGCTTCAAACTCTTTAGCTACTTCCACCGGGTTCTCATTATATACCTTTTTACTATCATAATCTCCCTGGGAAAGACGTACGCACTTTCCATCAATAATATCAATGGCTGGAATAATTTCTATCATCTATTTATTTACTATTTGACGATTCACTAAATATTTATTTCAAACATCGAAATGTTTTTCATGACACATCATCCATACTGTTACCGGCAGAGGTTCAAGAAATTTGTCAGAATCTTCTCTCCTGTCTTGCCGCTTTTCTCCGGATGGAACTGGGTAGCATAAAAGTTATCTTTATGCAACGCAGCACTGAACGGATGAATATAGTCAGTTGTAGCAGCAGTAAAGTCGCAGGTCGGCACATAGAAGCTATGCACAAAATAGACAAACTCCTCTTCGGTGAAGCCTTCAAACAATTTGCTATTCGTTTGCCCAATGGTGTTCCATCCCATGTGAGGCACTTTATCTTCATGTTCCTGCGGGACAAAACGTTTTACGTCCACATCGAAGATATTCAAACAATCGACTTCTCCTTCTTCGGAATACCGGCACATCAACTGCATACCGAGACAAATTCCCAATACAGGTTGACGGAGATTCTTTATCAGTTCGTCCAGTCCCGTAGCTTTCAAGTGGTTCATGGTAGTTTCCGCCTCTCCCACTCCGGGAAAAATAACTTTATCAGCCGATTGGAGTTCTTCTTTATCAGCAGTAATCACCGCTTCTACACCTAACCGCTTTAAGGCATAATCTACAGAACGAATATTGCCGGCATTGTATTTTACAACTGCTACTTTCATCAGCTAAATATTACAGTTTTATTTTTGTAAGTCAAGACTTTGCGCTCGATGTGCTTCTGCACTGCACGCGAAAGAACGATTTTCTCCAAATCCTTTCCTTTATTTACGAGGTCTTCAATGGCGTCTTTATGAGTGATGCGCACTACATCCTGTTCAATAATCGGTCCGGCATCCAGCTCGGTCGTTACATAATGACTGGTTGCACCAATAATTTTTACTCCTCTCTGGAAAGCTGCATGGTAAGGCTTCGCCCCTACAAACGCGGGAAGGAAAGAGTGATGAATATTGATAATCTTATTCGGATAAGCGTTAATCATCTGTTCGGAGATCACCTGCATATAGCGTGCCAATACGATAAATGTAATCTTATGTTTGGCAAGCAGTTCCATCTCTTTGCGCTCCTGTTCTTCTTTCGTCTCCTTGGTGATAGGGAACAGATAGAAAGGAATTCCGAAACGTTCTGCCACGTGCTGCAAATCCGGATGGTTACTTATAATAAGAGGTATCTCTACATTCCACTCTCCTGCCGTATACCGGGCCAGCATATCGAAAAGGCAGTGCGACAGCTTGGATACGAAAATAGCCATACGTGGTTTTACATCAGAGAAATAAAGACGAAAATCCATTTCATATTTTTGCCCGTAGAGTGTTCTGAAATAATCTTCAATTTTTTCCTGTGGAACCAGAAAATCTTTCAGTTCCCATTCAATACGCATGAAGAAGATGTTCTCTACATGATCTACATACTGATCCAGATAGATAATATTTCCTTTGTTTACCGTAATAAAGTCTGTCACTTCCGCAAGGATTCCCGGTTTGTCGGGACAGTGCAATAACAGTTTGGCTGTTGTCATCATTCTTTTTACTAATTAACGATTCCAGGCAGAATCTTTTCTACCTTTTTAATTTTAGTCCGCAAAAATAACGATTTATTGCAAAATTACGAATTAATCAAGCAGAAAGTTGATATAAAAACGGTGATTTCTTACAGATAGAAAGATATCGGGAGCCATTTTATTTGAAAAGAATGTCCAACTTTAGGATAGTGACACCATTGCCTTCGGATAGTGGCGGCATTTCATCGCAATAGTATCACTATAAAGATCGGTTCTCCTTACTATTCGATCTGAAGGAAAACGAATATTTTTTTTCATTACAAAAGCACTCAAAATGAGACACTAAGCATTTTTCTCTTTTTTTATTGAAAAAATCTTTTCTCAAAACGCTTGCAGGTTTACAAAAAACAACTACCTTTGCACCCGCAATCGAGAGAGATGCAGATTAATAAATTGAAATTCTGGTGCGTTAGTTCAGTTGGTTAGAATACATGCCTGTCACGCATGGGGTCACGGGTTCGAGTCCCGTACGCACCGCTTCTTTCATTAAGAAGCAAAGAGAATAGAAATGAGTTAATCCAATTAAAATTCTGGTGCGTTAGTTCAGTTGGTTAGAATACATGCCTGTCACGCATGGGGTCACGGGTTCGAGTCCCGTACGCACCGCAATAGATACTGATTATCAGCAAATTACAAAAACACACCCGATTTTACCCCCATAAGTAAAATCGGGTGTTTTGTTTTACTTATCTCGCCATTTGTTTGAAACAAGATAAAGAGATCCCCAGTAACTTACCTGCCATTTGCCGTACAGCATTACACCAATCTCATAGAATAGATTTGAAACAGACAGTAATTCTACGCTCTTCCATGCAGTTACCTGATTACTTGTCTTGCCCACTCTCCCGCTTCCTTGCCACTTCCGTTCAGCAACTGGCTTTCTCCCCATACGATTTTGGGATAAAGTTTCTTGAGCTGTTTTACACTGTTAGCTATCGAGCTTCCTCCGGAAGTAGCGAATGGAATAACGGTTTTACCGGAAAAATCATATTTATCAAGGAATGTATTGACTGGACGCGGGCATAAATTCCACCATATCGGGTAACCGAGAAATACCACATCATAATCTTTCAAATCAAGCACATCTCCACCCAATTCCGGACGTGAATTTTCAGTCGTCATTTCAATTGAGCTACGACTACTTTTGTTGTTCCAGTCGAGATCTGCCGAGGTATAGGCTGTAGCGGGAGTTATCTTATAAAGTTTGCCGCCAACCGTTTTTGCAATGACATCAGCTACTTTTTCTGTAGTTCCAGTACAGGAAAAGTAGGCGACTAGGATTTTCTTATCAGATCGTACATTGGCATCTGCTGTCTGGTTTTGCGCTTTTGATGAACAGCTAAAGCAAAGGAGACTCATAAATATGAATATAATCTGTTTCATTTTATTTAAATTTTAAATATTTCTTATCACTAATTAGTTTAAACATTGCCACGATGGAGTAACCCCACAGACATTTTCATTCTTCTATTACTTTGATAAAATGTGCAGGAACACCACCTACAACCGTATTCGCTGCCACATCTTTCGTTACCACAGCTCCGGCACCTACAACGGCATTATCACCGATAGTCACTCCCTGAAGAATCGTCGCGTTAGAACCTATCCATACATTCCTACCGAGTACAATAGGTGCAGGATAAGTCGTTTTACGGTCTTTCGGAACCAACCCGTGATTAAGTGTAGCAAAAACAACGTTATGCCCGATTTGACAACCGTCGCCAATAGTCACGCCACCATGATCCTGAAAATGACAACAAGCATTAATAAACACACCCTCACCAACGACAATATTCTTACCGAAATCC
Organism: Bacteroides sp. NSJ-39; assembly: GCF_014287315.1. Lineage (NCBI taxonomy): Bacteria > Pseudomonadati > Bacteroidota > Bacteroidia > Bacteroidales > Bacteroidaceae > Bacteroides > Bacteroides sp. NSJ-39. The sequence goes on from NZ_JACOOB010000007.1 coordinate 55,764, forward strand.
GTATAAAACGGTGGAAAGACACGGAGCGACGACGGAACCTGATAACCGAACAACCCGGAGAGCAATCGGCGCACTTCGTCCGGTGTATGATATGCTGTATTCAGCTGAAAGGTGATACGTCTTGCCTCATTGCTCATATCATCCATCAAACGATGTATTTCTTCTGTATTGAGCGCCTTGCGCGTCTTTACATATTCCTTAAATTCCTCGGTAGTCATATTATTACTTTTTAAAAGATAAAACAGAATTAGCAAAAATCATTACTTAGTCCGTTCGAGTTTATCGTACTCTTCATCCGTAACCGATTCAAGCCACTCATTGGAAGTGTTTTCGCCGGAAACCTCGAAAGCCAAATGAGCAAACCAACTGTCAGCAGCAGCTCCGTGCCAGTGTTTCACGTTAGCAGGAATATGAATAACCGTGCCAGGCAGAATCTCCACCGCCGGTTTGCCTTCTTCCTGATACCAACCGCGACCAGCTACACCGATAAGCATCTGTCCGCCACCTTTCGTCGCACGGTGGATATGCCAGTTATTGCGGCAACGCGGCTCAAAAGTAACGTTAGAGATGTTCACCTGCTCGCGCGAAACCGGAGCAAGATAGCTGTTACCAATAAAATACTGCGCATAGGCTGTATTAGGTTCCCCGATGGGGAAAATCATCTCACGCTGGAAAGCTGCTTTGGCATCTTCACCAGCAGTATCTTCAGACCATACTCCTTTTGCCAAATTGAACGCCGCCCACGCCTTCGGCCAACCTGCATAGAAACCTATGTGAGTGATAATCTCTGCGATCTCCGTACGGGTGATGCCGTTCTTCTTTGCTGACTGAAGATGATATACGAGCGAATTGTCCGTGATTCCCTGACTGATAAGAGAGGTAATGGTTACTAAACTGCGGTCACGCAGACTGAGTTTATCGGTGCGGCTCCAAACTTCTCCAAAGAGGACATCGTCATTGAGTTCCGCAAACTTGGGGGCAAACGTTCCTAACTGGTCGCGTCCTGCCGTCTGTACAATCTTTTCCTGTGCCATAACATTGAGTGTTAAAATACTGAATACTGAAAATAATAGGAGTTTATTCATAATCATTTCGTTTTTTCATTGTTAAACTTCTGATTGCAAATTTACTGCGATAAAACGAGTGAGCTTGTATATGATTTACTGATATTTGTACCCAAATCCTCGATTCTGTAATAAAGCCATACATAATTCAAATGAAATAAGTTATATTTGCGATAAAGAAAATTAAAGAAAGGATTATGGAAGAGGTTATTAAACTTGATGAGATAGATAAATACAACAAACTTTTCGGACTTGAAACACGACACCCGTTGGTTAGTGTTGTTGATCTGTCAAAAGCAACGCAATGGCCGGAACATTGCAAAATCAACTACGGTGTATATGCTCTTTACCTGAAAGATACCTACTGCGGGAATATCATGTATGGGCGTCAGAGTTACGACTATCAGGATGGTACGATTGTCAGCTTTGCTCCAGGCCAAATAGTAGAGACAAAGATGATTAAAGATGTCCAACCAAACGCTCATGGCATCCTGTTTCACCCCGATCTGATTCGTGGCACGGCACTCGGTCAGGAGATCAAGAACTATTCTTTCTTTTCCTACGAAACCCGTGAGGCACTACACCTTTCAGAGGAGGAACGGGAGACCGTGATGGATTGCCTGCATAAGATTGAAATAGAACTGAAACACAATATAGACAAGCACAGCCGTCGGTTAATTTGTGCCAATATCGGACTACTGCTCGATTATTGTATGCGTTTCTACGAACGACAGTTCGCAACACGCGAAGAAGTGAACAAAGACATCATCGTCCGTTTCGAGCGGTTGCTGGATGAGTATTTCGACAACGAGACTCCACTGCGAGAGGGATTACCTACCGTTAAATACTTTGCCGACAAAGTATTTCTATCAGCCAACTATTTCGGAGATATGATTAGAAAACAGACGGGACAAACCGCCTCGGAATATATCCAAAATAAACTGATCGAACGCGCCAAAGAGGATTTGCTGGCAACAGACAAGACTACAAGTGAAATTGCTTACAGATTGGGATTCCAATATCCGCAGCATCTAAGCCGGATGTTCAAACGGGTTACGGGTTGTACTCCCAATGAATTCCGCTCACAGAATCAGTCTTTATACGAAAATAACATCCATGAGTAACTCGCTCCCATATTTATTTATAGAATTTATATAGAGGGCAGCAGGCAGAAGAAAAATATAAGAAATAGAATTATACCAACTAATTATTATATCTTTGCGCAAAGCACTTTTATCGATTAGAGCATGGAAAGAACTCAGCCCCATAAAAGTCATAAACAATAGATAAAGTAAACTCTGATAAGTTACAAACTTATACTAAACAATTATACAATAAATATGGAAAATGAAAAGAAACTGACCCGATCTTCCAATCGAATGATTGCAGGTGTATGTGCCGGAATAGCCGAATATTTTGGATGGGACCCAACTTTATTAAGAATCGTATACGTATTAGCCACATTCTTCACAGCTTTCGCTGGTGTAATCATCTATATTATCTTGTGGATTGTCATGCCTTACAAAATGCCTTCAGACGGATATGAAAACCGCATGAACAACAGATTACATTAAGACCAAGAGCCCATCCGATTTCTTATCAAACAATAATCAATCGAATGTGGCTCATTTTTATACCCCTCCATTAAGGACTAGTACAATTCCAATCCGAACTCGTCTTTCAACTGCATTAATGCCTGATTCTTTTGAGCCATCATCTGAAACTTTTCTACACGGCCGACAGGACGTACCGTTTCTGTTGGTTCACTAACCCGCACTGTCATCACCACTTTACTATTCTTTAACTGGACACGAAGATAATTCTGCAATTCAGGAATCAGATTTCTGAAATCCTTTGCAGCAATCTCATTGTCCACTACTACCTCAAAAGTCGTCGAGTTATTGAGCAGTACCGGATGAAGCATCTGCATACGTTTCGTAAGAGAATCTTCCTCTTTCGGTAACTGACCGGCATACTGCTGCCAATAGAAATTCAAATCACGGTCATTAAAGATAAAATCCTCTTCTACAGTCTGTTGTACTTTACCAGGCTGTGGCATCGTTTCTTTCTGAGCAACCTGATCACGCTGCGGATTCTTGATAGATACCCCCAGACTGGACATCTTCATGACAGGAATCTTCCGTTCTCCCTGCCCTCCCTGAGCAATTCCCGCACTTTGAGACGGAACGGAAGTAGTGGAATTCGAAGAAGAAGAAGAAGATGATGATAATGTAGACGATGATACCACCTGCGCTGCCACAGGTGTCTGCGGCTGACGAACAGGCGTTTGTTGATGAACAGCAGTCTGAGACGCTGAAGCAGCAGAAGTCACCTGCGGTTGCTGTGCTGCGGCAGGTTGGGTGAATACGGGTTTTATAGTCTTTTTAGGGCTACGCCCACCACTCACATCATCCCCCTCAATGGTAAGCTGCGCAACCTGTATTAAGGTCAGTTCTACCAGCAAACGCTTATTTTTGCTGACACGATAATTCAAATCACACTCATTACAGAGCTTCATCGCCCGATACAAAAAAGGCAACGGACATTTCTGTGCCTGCTCCTGATAGCGTTGGCGTATGCTCGCTCCTACTTCCAACAAAGGCAATGTCACTGCATCTTTAGCTACCAGCAAATCACGGAAATGAGAAGACAAACCGGTTATAAAATGACTCCCGTCAAAACCTTTGTTCAACACATCATTGAAAAGTAACAATGCATCACTTACCTTATTTTCAAGAAAAGAATCGGTCAGACGGAAATAATATTCGTAATCAAGTACATTCAGATTATCAATTACGCTCTTGTATGTGATATTACCTCCGGTAAAACTCACCACCTGGTCGAAAATAGACAAAGCATCGCGCATACCACCGTCCGCCTTCATGGCAATCACATTCAATGCTTCCGGCTCTGCCGTAATTCCTTCTTTTGAAGCGACATAAGAAAGGTGATTCACAGTATCTTCCACGCTAATCCGGTTGAAATCATAAATCTGGCAACGGGAAAGAATGGTCGGAAGAATCTTATGTTTCTCCGTTGTAGCCAAAATAAAGATGGCATGACGGGGAGGCTCTTCCAGCGTTTTCAGAAAAGCATTGAAAGCAGATGCGGAGAGCATATGTACTTCATCGATAATGTATACCTTATATTTACCGATCTGTGGCGGGATACGCACCTGCTCCACCAATTGGCGGATATCGTCCACCGAATTATTGGAAGCAGCATCCAGTTCATGGATATTGTACGACCGTTGTTCATTAAAAGCCACACAAGACTCACACTGATTGCAAGCTTCGCCATCAGCAGTAGGCGTCATGCAGTTAATGGTTTTGGCAAAGATACGTGCGCACGTAGTCTTTCCGACTCCGCGTGGCCCGCAGAACAAATAAGCATGAGCAAGTTTCTGAGTAGCAATCGCATTTTTCAGCGTAGTGGTCAGCGCCCGTTGTCCCACCACCGATTCGAAAGTGGACGGACGATATTTACGGGCTGATACAATATAGTTTTCCATATCCGGGATTCCTCTATTTTTCTTTATTTTTTGCTTTCAGTGCAAAAGTACATAAAAAAGTGATAAGTAATAAGGGATAGAGAAAGAAGTTTTAAAGCGGAAGAGATAAGTTTTTAAGTTATTAGTTTTATCTTTGCGGATATTTATAAAGGTAGGTTATGAGTAAGCTAATCAGTATTTGGAATTTCATATGCAGACGGAAGTATCTTATTACCATTGTCGCATTCGCTGTCATCATAGGTTTTCTGGATGAGAACAGTTTGGTGCGCCGTCTCGGATATGAACGCGAAATCAGTCAGCTAAAAGAAGAAATAGAAAAGTATCGCACAGATTATGAAGAGAATACGAAACGCCTCAACGAAATAAGTACCAATCCGGATGCAATCGAACAGATAGCCCGCGAAAAGTACTTGATGAAGAAACCCAACGAAGATATTTACGTTTTTGAAGAAGAATAGAGAATGAAACAATTAATACCCGCACTGTTCGTTGTCGGCGCTATAATGACTCTTGCCGGAGCTGCCGTATTTATCACCGGATGGGCGTATGCTCCCTACATATACACTGTCGGTGCCGGTTTTATCGCACTGGCACAAGTGAACACACCCATCAAAGGTAAAAGCAAAACTTTGAAACGTTTACGCATTCAACAAATATTCGGAGCATTAGCCCTGATTCTCACCGGAGCATTCATGTTCACAACACGTGGTAACGAATGGATTGCTTGTCTTACAATTGCCGCCATACTCGAACTTTATACAGCTTTCCGCATCCCGCAGGAAGAAGAGAAAAAAAAAGCCAACTAAAAAAAGTTTTGCGCATTTTACCCTCATACTCTCATAAATCACCTGCATTCCTTTATTCATCGGCTTTTCAGTTATGATAGCAAGCCTGAGGGTTACTTATGCTCTCAGGTGTCTCATCATTTAACATATAGTCATTCCACAGATACTTTCTTAACATTCTCAGTAAAAGCTCTTGATATTTACAAGAGCTCACTAATGTGAACAAATAAGCTAACATCAATGGACATATATATCCACTAGTGTTAGCCTTTCAGCTCACAATAGTGAGCTCATAGAAATAACTAATATCCAACCAAAGAACAATGCCGTATTATCACAAGAATATAGGAAGAATAAGGCAACAAATACCCTTATTGCAAGTGAAATGACCGCTCATTCAACTATAAAGTAAAGGTCATAAAGAAAGACTTGCACAAGTAAGGAAGGAAAAACGACAACGGACTGTTGTGTGGTTGACCCAGCGTCTGTCATGCAGCAGAACAAACGTATATAAAATATTCAGTGGACACCGACACATTAGCTAGAATATCCACTATTTTAGAATTTGACTTCTTCTCGCCCTATTCAAAAGAAATAAAAAAGATGCGAAGCAAGAATAAACACATACATAAACGCTTTTATTGGGCAATATGCACTAAAAGTGTCACCGATTCGTTAATCAATCGGGGACACTTTTTATTATACATCATGGCAGAGTATTACTGATTTTAGGCATCATTTTAGTCGCATTGGATATTTTCACAGCCATCCATGCATGGAAAAATATCCCGGTATCCAAATGGATAAAAGCACTCAGTTGCATAGCCATGCTATTTCTCGGTTGGGTAGCAATGATAGCCTATTGGCTTATATATTTTCTCATTATCAAAAAGAATAACAGTACTGTCCAATATGGCACAACGCTTACATCTCATGTCCCGATAGACACTACAGTCAACCCTTTCAATCCACCGGAAGAAAACAATGACGAAGACGAGAAAGCCATGCGGTCTTTATTCAACGAAACCATGAATGGTCCGGAAGGGAAAAAACTATCTAAAAGTTATGATGGAGAGAGGGGACAAACTACTTGAAATCTCCGGTGCACTCGAATATATGCAGAATCACCGTATAGATGATGTAACGACATTGATAGAAAACGTAACACTTACAAACAAGAAAGGAAAAGCGGTCAAAAGATGCACATATACCCTTTATATGACGGAAGCCCGCAATTTAAACCGCATTTATTGCAACGAGCACATAAAAGGGAAAGCCGTAATGTCGATAGACATAGACCAAACAGGTATCAAATCGACTTTTGAACGTGCCATAAAGGAAGGAATAGACTATGTCTAAATACTATTTCACAGCGAAGAACCGTTCATGACATCCCGCAAATTAAAAAAATTTGCGAATGGTTATGGGCGCAAACATAGCCGACCAAATATATCTGCTACGCAACAACCAACGGTACGCTCATACATGGAGCTATTAAGGACTGGTCTTCTCATGAACAAAGAAAAAAAAGAGAAAGATATAAAGACGGACAACATCGATCTATCCTCCCCTCGTTATCTGTCGGATACGCGATGCAAAGGTTGGATACTTGAACCGGTATGCCCTACGTATTCTGGTGGAAATTTATTACAAACAGAGATATATACAAACGTAATTCCTATACGTGTATGATTACAAAAATCCGTGCATTGACAACTTCATGGATGATAGGACGATGGTTTACGCAGCCCATCATGCCCTGATGGAAACAAATGCAAAAAACAACGCAAGCAACATGGTAGCTTTCTTCGATGCGGAAGAAGAAACAAATTCTGCATTAGGAGGGGCGGATACTCCATTCTTTAGGAATGTATTGACTAAAGCATGAACGGAAACGAGGATGATATGATAAAAATGCTGCATAATTTTTTTACCGTATCGCTGAACGTATCTTTTGCTACTCATCCCAATTATAGGGAATGTGAAGATCCGACTTGCTCACCTGTAATCAACAAAGGTATAACGATTAAATATGACGCCAATATGCACTATGCTACCACTGCTTTATCCTCAGCAGTATTTCAAGACTTATGTAAACAGGCAGGTATCCCTTTCCAAAAAGAAACATCCCACTCTGATTTCAGAACAGGAAGAACAATTAGCGCCTTTTTACAGACCCAGACAGAAATGAGATGGGTAAAAGTGGGAATTCCTTGTTGGGCTATGCACTCTTCTCGAGAGAGTTGTGGAACAAAAGATTTCTATAATCTAATCCGTTTTTTAGTTGCTTTTTGGAAGCATCCAACAAAAAATACGGTTAATTATCCTTACCATAAACAGGATATATCATCATTAATACTCAAAGAAATGAACTTTAAATTAACAAATCTTGCTGCCATCAATGAGAAATATGGTAGGACAATGGAACAATTGAAAGACACAACTTGGGAAGTATGCACCAACAGTTGCGGCTGCTCCGGTGATTGTGGTTCTAACTGGATGCGCAGTTAATTCTACAAAACCATTAAACGAAAATGGAGATGAAAGAAAATATTCTCTTTTTTCTCCATTTTTCACATTTATTCACTTCGAAGTAAAACAAGAGATCAAGAAATGTACCTTTCTATAAAAAAATAGCATTACATCTAAATATTTGGATATTATTCGTTATCTTTGGAGACTTTATTTCTTTAATTAATATCTTACAAGAATATTAATCTATTTAAATTATGAAAGCATAACAGCAAAGAAAACGATTAAAGAAATTACCATTATGTGGAAAGAAGACAAACGTAAATATGTGAAAAGTTCAACATATTCAGCGTATGCCCTAATTTTAGAAAATCACATACTTCCTACATTTGGAGATAAGTATGAGTTACTCGAAAACGAAGTACAAGAGTTTGTCTTACAGAAACTTCAGCAAAGACTAAGCGCAAAAAGTGTAAAGGATATACTCATTGTACTAAAAATGGTTATGAAGTTTGGAGCAAAACTTGGTATATTGTCCTATCAGGATTGGTGTATCAAATTCCCGCCACCACAGGAAAACAAGCAACTAAATGTACTCAACATCGCTAATCACAAAGCAATTCTACAGTATATAAGCAATCACTTCACTTTCCGCAACTTAGGCATCTATATTTGTCTGACTACAGGAATTAGAATCGGTGAAATTTGTGCACTAACTTGGGATGATATAGATATTATCAATGGAGTAATATGTATTCGGAAAACGATTGAACGAATTTACATATTGGACGGAGAAAAAAGACATACGGAAATCATTATCGGCACACCTAAAACTCAGAATTCTATTCGTGACATTCCTATGAACAAGGAATTATTAAAGATGCTACGCCCGTTAAAAAAAATCGTAAATGGCAAGTTCTATGTACTTACTAATGAAGAGAAACCAACTGAGCCGCGTACCTATCGTAACTATTACAAACGAATGATGGAACAACTCAATATTCCCCCACTAAAATTTCACGGACTGCGCCACAGTTTCGCCACACGTTGCATTGAAAGCAATTGCGACTACAAAACTGTAAGTGTAATACTTGGACATTCAGATATCACTACTACATTAAATCTCTATGTTCATCCAAACATGGAACAGAAGAAGCGATGCATTGATAAGGTTTTTAAATCTATCAAGTAATACGAAAATAGGATAAGTCTAGCAAGTATAGCACTTATCCTATAATCTTATATTCTTTAAAAAGGACTCATTTCATAAACACAAAATACACCGCCGCAATCAGACACACAAATGCAGCTAAATGATTCCAATGCAACGCATCTCCTTTAAAGAACACAGTAGTAAACAATGTGAAGATGATTAAAGTGATAACTTCCTGAATCACTTTCAATTGCATCAATGAAAAAGGGCCACCATTACCTATAAACCCAATGCGATTCGCTGGAATCTGACATGAATATTCAAAAAAAGCGATTGCCCAACTGAATGTAATTACTCCTATCAAGGGCAAAGCGGCAAACCAATTATATTCCTGTCTCATTTTCAGATGTCCGTACCAAGCAAAGGTCATAAATATATTGGACACAATCAATAGTAAAATAGTATAGAATCCTTTCATAACTCAATCAATTTTATTCGGTAATAAATCTTCCTGTATATTCGCCATACTTCCCCAAAGGCTATAACGCGCTTCCGGGTTCATCGCTTCCAATTGCCGTAAAATGCCTTTCATATCACTACGGCTGGATTGCGATTCATAAGGGCAGTTCTTCATCTGCTTCAGATAATGATGCAAAGCTGCCAATTCTATTAAATCCGACTCGTGAACCAGACACATCGGACGGATAATCGTCATATCGAATTTATTCATCACCAATCGGGGCGGCATTGTACTGAATGCCCCTTGATAAGTAATATTCATCAATAAAGTTTCCAAAATGTCGTCCATGTGGTGTCCTAAAGCAATCTTATTGCAGCCATGTTCTTTGGCCACCGTAAACAATGCTTTACGGCGATTCCAAGAACAAAGAAAGCAAGGAGATTTACGGGTGTCTGTAGAAGGATCAAAAGAAGTTTCATATTGCACAAAAGCCACTCCATTCGCTTCGCAATGCGCTTTCAGGTATTCCGTATCACTCTGATAAGGAATATTCGTCATCACCACATGAACTGCAATGACAGAAAAGCGAGGTTTGTAGATACGTGCGCGTTTTCCCAGCAGCTCTACAAGCGCCAACGAATCTTTCCCGCCCGATAGTCCGATGAGTATTCTATCCCCCTCTTCTATCAGCCCATATTGCACCACTCCTTTGTTAAACCGCCGTTCAATGCGGCGAATGGCTTTCTCTTCTTCGGTAAATTGTGTCATATCTTCAAAAATCGGCTGCAAAAGTAAGCGAAAAGAATGATTTAAAGAAGAATTAACATAATAGAATCTCTGAAAAAGGGTTTATTTCTAATAAATTTGTACTTTTGAGCAATTGATTAGTTGGCAGATTTCCAAAAGCAACAATACTTTTAAATAATCTGCCACCCATAAATGCTAAAAACGATGAAAGGAAAATATATTCTATTTCTATTTTGTAGTCTCTTCTTATGCGAAGTTTCTGCGCAAACATTGGAACAGGCACGCGCTTTGTTCACAAAAGGCGAATATGAGAAAGCCAAACCTGTCTTTAAAAGGTACGTAAAATCTCAACTGTCCAACGGAAACTACAACTATTGGTATGGCGTGTGCTGCCTGAAAACCGGAGAAGCCGAAGAAGCGGTGAAACCTCTCGAAATGGCAGTCAAGAAGCGTGTAGCTAGCGGACAGCTTTATTTAGGACAGGCTTATAACGGAACATATCGTTTCGAAGAGGCAGTAGAATGTTTTGAAGAGTATATCGCTGATTTGAAGAAGCGTAAAAGAGCAACCGAAGAAGCAGAGAAACTACTGGAAAAGAGCAAAGCTGATCTCCGTATGTTGAAAGGTGTTGAAGATGTTTGTATTATCGACAGTTTCGTTGTAGATAAAGCAACGTTTCTGAATGCTTATAAAATTAGTGAGGAATCGGGAAAACTGTTTACTTTCAACGAGTTCTTCCAAACAGGAGGAGATCACGAAGGTACTGTCTACGAAACTGAAATCGGGAATAAAATCTATTACAGCGAGAAGGGTGAAAGAGGTAGTCTGGATATACTTTCCAAAAACAAGTTGCAGAATGAATGGAGCAACGGACGACCACTGCCGGGTAGTATCAATGATGCAGGAAACGCAAACTATCCTTATGTAATGGCAGATGGTGTGACTATTTATTATGCCAGTGACGGTGAAGGATTGGGAGGTTATGATATTTTTGTCACCCGTTACAATACCAATACCGATACTTATTTAGTACCGGAAAACGTGGGTATGCCGTTCAATTCTCCATACAATGATTATATGTACGTCATTGACGAATATAACAATCTGGGCTGGTTCGCTTCCGACCGTTTCCAACCGGAAGGAAAGGTATGTATCTATGTATTCATTCCCAATAATTCAAAACAGACTTACAACTACGAAGCGATGGATCGGAAGCAGATGATTCGGCTGGCACAAATCCATTCTTTGAAAGAAACCTGGAAAGATAAACAAACGGTTGCAGAAGCCCTGCAACGTCTGGAAGCCGCTATCAACCATAAGCCCAAAGAACGTCGAAAGGTCGATTTTGAATTTGTCATTGACGATAATACAACTTATTACCTGATGACTGACTTTAAGTCCGCCAAAGCCAAACAGCTTTTCCTGCGTTACCGACAAATGGAAAAAGATTATCTGCAACAGGAAGAAAAACTGAACAACTTGCGACAACAGTATTCCACCGGCAATAAACAGGGAAAAGAGAGAATGGCTCCTGCTATCCTCGACCTGGAAAAGCGGATATTGCAGATGTCAGAGGAATTGGCAGCTCTCGAAATAAATGTGCGTAATGCAGAAAAAACAAAATAATTAATAACCCTGAACTATGGATATACTCATTATCGCCGTTCTCATTATTACCGCAGTTATACTGTTCCTGGTAGAACTGTTCGTTATTCCCGGCATTAGTCTGGCTGGAATCTCAGCACTGGGATGCATTATCTATGCCAACTATTATGCGTTTGCAAATATTGGAATGGCGGGAGGATTTATCACTTTGGGCATATCGGCCATTGCCTGTATCGGTTCACTGATCTGGTTTATGCGCTCAAAGATGCTGGATAAGCTGGCTTTGAAAAAAGACATCGATTCGAAAGTAGACCGCAGCGCAGAACAAAGTGTAAAAGTAGGTGATACAGGTATAAGTACTACCCGCCTCGCACAAATCGGTTATGCGGAAATCAATGGTAACATTGTGGAAGTAAAGTCGATGGACGGTTTTCTGGACGAAAAGACTCCGATTATCGTCAACCGTATCAGTGACGGAACAATTATGGTTGAGAAACACAGAAAATAATTATTCTTTTACAGAAATAATATTCACTTAATACAAACTATCAATGGAAACATCTTTCTATTTGCCTATCTTTCTGATAGCCGGAGGTATTATCTTCCTGATAATATTTTTCCATTACGTGCCGTTCTTCCTGTGGTTGTCGGCCAAAGTATCGGGAGTACACATCTCGCTGATACAATTATTTTTAATGCGTATCCGTAATGTTCCGCCGTATATCATCGTACCGGGCATGATCGAAGCTCACAAGGCCGGTTTGAAAAACATCACACGTGATGAACTGGAAGCACACTATCTAGCCGGTGGACATGTCGAAAAAGTGGTCCATGCGCTTGTATCCGCATCAAAAGCGAATATTGAGCTGCCTTTTCAGATGGCTACCGCTATTGACTTGGCAGGACGTGACGTATTTGAAGCTGTACAGATGTCCGTTAACCCGAAAGTGATTGATACTCCTCCGGTAACGGCTGTCGCAAAAGACGGTATCCAGTTGATTGCCAAAGCTCGTGTTACGGTACGTGCCAACATTCGTCAATTGGTGGGCGGTGCCGGAGAAGATACAATCCTCGCCCGTGTAGGTGAAGGTATCGTTTCATCGATCGGTTCTTCCGAGAATCATAAATCGGTACTCGAAAATCCGGATTCTATCTCCAAACTTGTACTCCGTAAGGGACTGGATGCTGGAACTGCTTTCGAAATTCTATCTATTGATATCGCGGATATCGACATAGGTAAGAATATTGGTGCCGCTTTACAGATTGACCAAGCTAATGCAGACAAGAATATCGCTCAGGCAAAAGCAGAAGAACGCCGTGCTATGGCTGTAGCTTCCGAACAGGAAATGAAAGCGAAAGCACAAGAGGCACGCGCAAAGGTAATCGAAGCGGAAGCGGAAGTTCCGAAAGCAATGGCAGAAGCTTTCCGTAGCGGTAATTTGGGTATCATGGATTATTACCGGATGAAGAATATCGAAGCTGACACCTCCATGCGTGAAACGATTGCCAAACCGGCAGCAGGCAATGCAGGGAATCAGCCTTTGAGCAAATAAGTTACAACAAACACCGGAATCTGATTTCATTTCAGTCTCAAGATGTACTCCCCTTTCCTAACGGAAAAGAAAGAGTCTTCTTCTGAACTTAAATCCGGTTCCGGTGTTTTTATTTTTATAGCAGCAACATATTGTAAAACTAAAGCCTTTTAATAGCATGAAAAAGTACTTTCCATCCTCTGAATTAATTATCAACGAAGACGGTTCGGTATTCCACCTTCACGTAAAACCTGAATGGTTGGCAGATAAAGTAATCTTGGTAGGCGATCCGGGACGTGTAGCACTCGTAGCTTCTCACTTTGAAAATAAAGAATGCGAAGTGGAAAGCCGCGAGTTTAAGACGGTTACAGGTACGTATAAAGGAAAACGAATCACCGTAGTTTCCACCGGAATAGGTTGTGACAACATCGATATTGTCATGAATGAGTTGGATGCACTGGCTAATATTGATTTCAATACACGAGAAGAAAAGGATGAGTTCCGTCAATTGGAATTAGTACGCATCGGTACATGCGGCGGTTTGCAACCCAATACTCCGGTAGGTACATTCGTTTGTTCCCAGAAGTCTATCGGCTTCGACGGTTTATTGAATTTCTACGCCGGACGCAATGAGGTATGTGATCTGCCTTTCGAGCGTGCTTTTCTTAATCACATGGGATGGATGGGAAATATGTGTGCTCCTGCTCCCTATGTAATTGATGCAAGCGAGGAACTGATTGAACGGATTGCCCAAGACGATATGGTACGTGGCGTTACAATTGCCGCCGGAGGGTTCTTCGGTCCACAAGGACGTGAGCTGCGTGTTCCTTTGGCAGATCCGAAACAAAACGACAAAATCGAAGCATTTGAGTATAAAGGATTCAAGATTACCAATTTCGAAATGGAGAGTTCGGCTTTGGCTGGTCTCAGTCGGCTGATGGGACATAAAGCTATGACTGTCTGTATGGTGATTGCCAATCGACTGATTAAGGAAGCCAACACCGGATATAAAAATACCATTGATACGTTGATTAAGACTGTTCTTGACAGAATATAAATATATAAAAAGTCAGCGACACCATTCTGCTATGATGGTGACACTGACTTTTTATCGTTTATCCGATATAAGATTCAATTGTCTCTTTCAGTTTTTCCAAAGAATAAGGCTTGGAGATCACAGCATTGCATCCGGCTTGAATGGCTTGTTGCTGTTCCGTATAAAAAGCGTATGCCGTAACCGCAATTAATAGGTACGGAAAGGAAAATGGTACGTATCTTTTCAGTAGCTTGAATACCGTCCATCACCGGCATACGGATATCCATCAGAATCAAATCCGGCTTTTCACGAACTCTTTATGGCATTCGACAAAAAATTGAAAAGTACCTGCATCACCCGGTTACGATCGGTAGATGTCCAATATTCTCCTTCCGGGCGGATAACTTTCAATTCTACATCTGTTTTCATCTTCAACTGATGTACTTTTTCCACTTCCTCTACCAGCCCTGAGATTTCAATCTGCAGGAAGTGCATTTCCGATTTTCCGGATTCTATACGTGACAAGTCCAGAATATCATTAATCAACTGTAACAGTAAATTGCTATTCTTTTGAATGATCTCCAAATATTGCAGCTTTTCTTCTTCGTTCTCTGTCACCGCAATTATTTCCGAAAAACCGACAATAGCATTCAACGGAGTACAAATCTCATGACTCATATTTGCCAAAAAGACAGATTTCATCTTGTCAGCTTTTTCCGCCCGCCGTTTAGCTTCGATCAACTCTTGCGAACAACGAATCCGATCACCGATATCGTGTATCAGAGCAAGTACCTTATTCCCTTCAAAGGGGGCGATACGTGCCTGAAAATAATTCGGCTTCCATCTACTTCAAGTGGGTATTCTATTTCTTTTAATTTTCCATCTTGCAAGCACTCCCGAATATTACACAGAAACAGATCACTGACTTCAGGAGAATAAATATCTCGCCCATCTACACCACGTAACACTTCCACCGGATGAAGCAAAACGGTACCCGGTGTCATCAGCACATCGGTAATAAAAAAATTATCATCAAAAATAAAAATGAATTCTGGCAACGCCTCTATTATCTTACGATTGTGCTCTTCCAGATGATTGATATGCTGTTCTTTCTCACATTGCGAAGTGACGTTTACCGTATATGCCAATAATTTATCAGCAAGACGTCCGTCCTGAGTACCCTTATAAGACAGAAAATGATCTTCCAGCCAGATCACTTCACCATGCTTGCCTACACACAACGTACTTTAATCTGTGATATTTTTGAATCCGATGCAAGCATCTTGGAAAAAGCTGTTTGATAGGCCTTCACATCCTCCGGATAGGCAAAGCGATAAAAATCATCGATATCTTTAAAAACAATTCCAGCTTCTTTCAAGCCTAATGTACGAAAATAGTCATCCGTGAAGGAACACTTTCCTGTAGATATATCATATTCCCACAAAGCAATTTGGTGTGCAGCAAGTACAGAGAGTATTTTCTGTGAATTTTCCCGTATGATTTCACTATTCTCACTTTGGGAATATAAATTTGTGTCTGGCTCCATAAGCATTATATTATTTCATTTGGCATATCACCGCACACAGCAAATATAAACAAATAAAGTACAAGTTGTACAGAATCTTATCTTTTTTGATGAGAAACAATTATCTTTGCAGTCTCCAAAAAGAAATATGATGAACCAAGATACTATCTGTGCTATTGCTACCGCTCAAGGCGGTGCTATCGGAAGCATCCGTGTTTCCGGTCCGGAAGCAATTTCCATCACCAGCCTTATATTCAAACCGGCAAAACCGGACAAATTGTTTAGTGACCAAAAGCCATATTCTTTGACTTTCGGACGTATATACGACGGAGACGAAATTATCGACGAAGTACTTGTCAGCCTTTTTCGCACGCCTCATTCCTACACGGGAGAAGATAGCACGGAAATTACTTGTCATGGTTCTTCTTACATTCTTCAACAGGTGCTACAACTGCTGATCAAAAAGGGTTGCCGCATGGCTCAACCGGGAGAATATACGCAGCGGGCATTTCTCAATGGAAAAATGGATTTAAGTCAGGCAGAAGCCGTTGCCGATTTAATCGCATCCTCATCTGCCGCTACCCATCGGCTAGCCATGAGTCAGATGAGGGGTGGCTTCAGCAAAGAATTAACTGATTTACGCAACAAGCTATTGAACTTCACTTCTATGATTGAGCTGGAATTGGATTTCAGCGAGGAGGATGTTGAATTTGCAGATCGGTCGGCATTAAAAAAGTTAGCAGATGAGATAGAACAAGTCATTTCTCGTCTAGTACAATCCTTTAATGTGGGTAATGCTATCAAAAGTGGTGTTCCCGTAGCAATTATCGGTGAAACGAACGCGGGAAAGTCTACTTTATTGAATGTTTTATTGAATGAAGATAAGGCTATCGTCAGTGATATTCATGGGACAACACGCGATGTTATTGAGGATACTATTAGTATTGGAGGAGTTACTTTCCGGTTTATTGATACTGCCGGAATCCGGGAAACTAATGACAAGATCGAAAGTTTAGGTATTGAACGTACTTTCCAAAAGTTAGATCAAGCAGAAATTGTACTCTGGATGGTGGATTCTGTAAACGCCGCATCTCAAATTGAACAGTTATCAAAAAAGATTATCCCACGTTGTGAAGGAAAGCACTTGATCGTAGTATTCAATAAAGCTGATTTAATTGAAGATGTACAAAAAAGTAATTTATCAGCTTTATTGGAGAATTTCCCACAAGAATCTACAGAGCATATTTACATCTCAGCTAAACGAAGAGAGAACACTAATGAATTACAAAAAATGCTTATCAATGCTGCGCATTTGCCAACAGTAACACAAAATGATGTCATCGTAACAAATGTAAGACATTACGAAGCCTTAAGCAAAGCTTTAGATGCTATTCATAGAGTACAAAATGGACTTGACTCACATCTTTCAGGGGATTTCCTTTCACAAGACATACGTGAATGTATCTTTTTCATTTCCGATATTGCAGGAGAAGTGACTAACGATATGGTACTGCAAAATATCTTTCAGCACTTTTGCATCGGCAAGTAAGTGGTGATTACCAACAATTAGCATATATCATCAACGATTATTAAGACGTTCATTTTGAGTGCCTTTCTTTTTAGCCTTATAAGCGATGGTTATCGTTTATAGGGCTTTTTTAGCTCATTTTTGTACCGTATTTGTTGCTCGCTTGTTAAACTGAAAATCCTGTAGAAAGGTAGTAGAGAAACTATACGCCATTTTACACGGTTTTACGGGAATTTACAGTAATAACGGAGAAATAAAGATGAATTAAAATGAGCAGTAACCTGAAAATTAAGCGAATTTGCGCTTGGTGTGGTAAAGAGTTTATCGCCCAGAAAACAACAACGGCATGTTGTTCCAAACAATGCGCCAACGCTCTTTATAAAAAGAAAAAGCGTGACGAAGCTATCAAGGCTAATAATCAATTCGTGAATAAGAAGATTGATGAAAAGCCCATTGAAAGAATCAAAGACAAGCCATTTCTCACAATTACTGAGACTGCAATCTATCTCGGAGTAACCCGACCTACCGTTTACGGATACATTAAACGAGGTGAATTAAAGGTCACTCGTTTGGGCTTCAAATACCTTTTGAAGAAAGAGAATATTGATGAGTTATTCAATAATCCAACAGAGTTCCATACTCCAACAAAAGAGAAAGCTCCTATCACCGACTTCTACACCACTGCCGAAGTGAAAGAGAAATATCATGTAAACGAATCATGGATATTTTTGGTAGCCAAGAAAAACAACATTCCTCGGACTTTCAAGCGTGGTAAGACCTACTGGAGCAAGAAGCACATGGACGCTTACTTTGCCAAGAAAGCCCCGAATCCCGATATTACCGAATGGTACAGCACACAGGAAATGCAGGAGAAATTCGGCATGACTTTATCAGCTATCTACACTTTCGTTTCCAAGAATGCCATCCCGAAGAAGAAAGAGGGTATTATGGTGTACTATTCCAAGAAGCACGTGGATATAGCCAAAGGCGTGGCAGCACCCGAAGAACCGCAATATTATACGGTAGCCGAAGCAATAGAGAAATTCAATCTCACCCGTGATCAACTCTATCATTATGCGAAGTATCATAATATCCCAAAGGTCAAGAAGGGCAAATACACGCTTATATCCAAACCCGAATTGGATAAATTGCTTGAAGCCCCAAAGATTGAATAAGTTATTTATCGGTGAATGTTACCACCATTGAATCACCATATTCCTTTGCACCAAACAAATGTAAAACTCTAAATATTAATCAGTATGACACACACATGTACAAAAGTAACAGTTCGTCAGAGAGCAATTCGGAATAATCGCATCTCTTTGTATCTGGATTATTATCCGGCAGTTCGTAACCCCGAAACCATGCAGATGAGCCGTCGGGAATACCTCGGCATATACATCTATGCCCACCCGAAAAACGAAATGGAAAGAGAGTTCAACAACGATATGTTGAACAAAGCAGAGGCTATCCGTTGTATCAGAGTGCAGTCGCTTATCAATGAAGAGTTTGGTTTCTTGGATAAGACCAAGCAGAAAGCCGATTTCCTTGCCTACTTCAAAAAGATGTGCCGAAGCAAAGACCAGAAATGGACGTTTGTCTATCAGCATTTCTACAACTTTGTCAAAGGGCAATGTACCTTTGGCGAGGTGAATGTGGACTTGTGCAAGAAGTTCCGTGAGTATCTGTTGAACGCCAAACAGCTCAAACATAGCAACCGCCCCATATCCCTCAATTCGGCATCCGGCTACTACTCCACTTTCAGAGGATTATTGAAGATTGCCTATCGGGACAAATGGTTTCGGGAGAATATCAATGACTATCTTGACAAGATTGAGCCACAAGATGTGAAGAAAGAGTACCTGACACTGGACGAAGTGAAACAACTTGCCGCCACTCCTTGCGACATCCCCGTTCTGAAAGCCGCATCATTGTTTGCTTGTCTGACAGGTTTACGCATCAGCGATATTCTCAATCTTCAATGGGAAGATTTTGCCATTGCTCCCGACCAAGGCTATTGCTTGCGTATCAGAACACAGAAAACCCAAACGGAAGCTACACTTCCTATCAGTTATGAAGCCTATGAACTGTGTGGTACGCCCGATACAGGTAAGGTATTCAAGGGATTGAAGCGGAGTATGATTAACTATCCGCTGAAAAACTGGCTCAAAAAGGCAGGAATAACGAAACCGATAACCTTCCACGGATTTCGTCACTCCTATGCAGTTATTCAAATCTCTTTAGGTACAGATATTTACACGGTCTCAAAGATGCTAACCCACAAGAACGTTTCCACAACTCAAATATATGCAGATTTGGTAAATGTGAAGAAACGGGAGACTGCTAATAAGATTTCACTGAAATAAATACAGCTATGAAACGAGGAATCATAACAAACAACGGACAAGGTATCCATATATCTGATGGCGAAGTATGGATGACCGCTTGGGAGATTGCCAACTTGTTCTATACAACAGTTGGAGCAATCAATTCCCGCATAAAAGCGATATTGAAAACCAACGTCTTAAAGGAGTATGAAGCCTGGCAATGTATAAAGTTGGAAAATGGGAATAGTGCCGATGTGTATAATCTCGACATGATTATTACCCTATCCTATCAAATAGACACTGGACATTCCGCTGCATTCAGGAAATGGGTTATCAATAAAGTTGCCTCCAAGCAGAAGGGCATATCACTATTTATTCCAATAAGGTCAGCTAACACTTACAATTGCTGATACCCACAACTTAAAAGTCCGATGTTGGCTAGTCCCATGTCGGACTTTCCTTTGCTATTGTGGCACAGGTGGCATAGAAAAATGCTACCTACCGGAGCCAAAAGCTGCCACTTCCCAGGAAATGTATCTACACATCTTGCAAATGATATATATTTGCACACAAACGATTAACATATATCATTATGGAGCAGAAAAAGATAGAACATATTACCTTGCATCTGATTGTTTTCGGGACAATTGTCATCATTGGTGTTTTAGCCCGCCAGACCGTACTACACTATGGTTGGGACGAGTTCAGTAGCTACCTTATTTTTGTGGTATGCTCCATTGTCATGGGAGCAATCTATCTTAATCTGCAAATGGTATTCAGTCAACTTCTTTCACCAACAATAGAGAAGTGCTTTATGAGATTTGAGTGCTACCGCAATAAGGCTATAGTGGTAAAAGCTCCAGTGGTACACTCCGAACTTGCCGAAAGTACCATAAATTCTGAATCCATCATTTCTGAACCTGAGCCCGATATTGAAATCAAAACTACATCTGACACATCAGAAGAAGTTTCGACACCTCCGTTTCTTGAACCCAACGAAGACGTGGTAGAACTTTCAAATGAAGAAACCGCACCTCCTACCATCAACAATATATCTATTGAAGAATCCAATCAGCCAACAGAATACGAGATATTCCGTGCTAACGCTATGGCTGAGAAGGAACGAGCATCGCAAGAAAAATTAGATAAGGTTCTCGCATATACGAAACAAAACTTGATTCTCTACCTTAGCGAAACTGACCTTAATCGTCTATGTGGATATATCACAGAATACTACTTCTCAGATTCCCTGCCTAAAGTTGAACAGATAAAGGTTGACGCTCAATTAAAAACCATTGACATCATGCACTTTGGATGGAATATAGGTAAAGCATTCGGCAAGCTACGCCTACAGACTGCTACCTTTATAAAGAGGGTATTTGCTCATACTCTCCGTGATTCGGAAATATCTACCATTGAACGCAAAATGTCGCACACGGAATCTGAGTGCAGGATTAAGCTGGATAGAAGAATTGCATAATCAATACTGACATTTATTTAAAACTGCTTCGTATCGAATTTCATTAAAAGCCTTAGTTAACAATACTCCATTCTCCTTTGCAATAGGAACTAGTAACTGAGCTTTATATTTTTCTACAGCCTTTGCAACCTTATCTTTTAAATCAACTGAAGTTAATGACTCAGTCATCGTTGTAAATTCCTGATTCACTTGCGATAGCACTTTTTCTATCAACTTATTATTAATTTCAATTAGAGCCTTTTGTGCAATTTCTTTTGTTTTATCTGTAGCTTGTATTAAATACATACATTTGTCAAAATCATCATTCTTTTTGTAAGTTCCGGATGCATCAATACCAGGAAAAGGATGCAATTGTATTGAAAATACTGAAGACCCTATACTTGCATCAAATAAGTTTCCATTACTATTTGATTCTAAATCAAATATTTGGTCTTGATAATATATATTTAAAAGATACAATGCTCCCAATGAACGTATGAAATGTTTTAAGGTTCCCTTCTTATGTAACGACTTTACTCTATTATGTTTTACTGCTTGATATGCTTTTTGCCAATCTGAAGAACTAGTACCTCTTTTATGTGCCTTATGTAGTGGCGTTAAATATAGATTTTCATCCTGTTCTAAATACAATATTGGACTTGAGACCATAACAACTTTGTTGCTCAAACACCATTTTGACTCTAACAAAGCCAAGCAATCTGTATCAAAATACAAATCTTTATCATCTGGCTTTGTACCTCCTTCTCTAAAATATAATTCTTTAGATATAGATTCTATTTCTACACTTGTACGAATCAATAAATCAGCAATCTTCATTGAATAAACATCAAGCTGCTTATCGTCTATATGAATAATCTCAGCTAAAGCTAATAATTCTCGTTCAAGTGACTTATATACATTCCAATATAAATTATTCTTCATCTTTATTGCATTCAAAAAACTAAATCATGCTACAAAATTACAATAAACAGTTCATTCTTAAATTCAACTACCATTGTTTTATTTGTAGAGAATCTGATATTTCATAAAAATCACCTCTTTTTTCATCAATAGCTCCCAAGAACTAGTATAAAGAATATTATCAAATATACAATACAGACTTATTACCAACGACTTATCACGACTAATCACCATCAAAAAGTTATTCATCAGTTATATCTTGGTGAATAATTCCACCATTGAAACACCTGTTTCCTTTGCCGTCGAACAATTAAAAACGAGCGACGTATGCAAAAAGAAACAGTAACATTTGATAAGCTGCCCGAAGCGGTAGATTATCTGACCGAACAGGTCATTGAGTTGAAAAGAATGGTGTCGGAACTTCAACCACCTGTATCAGACAAACACGTGCTGGTTGAAATTGAGGATGCTTGCCGTATCATCAGAAAAGCCAAGCCAACCATTTATACATTGGTACGCAAGGGACTTCTTCCTGCCTATAAGAAAGGCAAAAAGCTCTATTTCTACGAAGACGAACTTCTGGCTTGGATTGAGAACGGGCGTAGAAAGACTTCCGAGCAAACATACGAGGAGATGCTTGCCAATATGCAAGGCGGTGTCCGTCATAAGCCCAAATCATCCATGAAACTTAAATGAGTGTAGATATGGATACATATTCTATTAATCCGGCATCCATCATTGACGAAGCGGTTGATTTAAGTATGCAACTGACGGATACTGATTTTCCTGTCAGCATATTCCCGTCAAAAATCCAACGCATCATCAGCGAGGTACACGAATGCCATAACTACCCTACCGACTACATTGCCGCAGCAATCCTTACGGCAATAGCAGTTGGCATCGGTAACACGCATCTTGCCCAAATCAAGCAAGGCTGGGTAGAAAGCCCTATCCTGTATATGGCATTGATTGGACGACCGGGAGCAAACAAAAGCCATCCGCTTAGCTTTGCGATGAAACCGTTTCTTGATTACGACTATCAACAGAATCAAGTCTTTGAAAAAGCACTTGCCAAATATGATGAGTTGATGAGTATGAGCCGTAAAGAACGTGCAGACAACGGTGAAGAACAATTTCCACAGGAACCAATCCGTAAACGCTTCTTGATTTCGGATGTAACCCCCGAAGGATTGAGCCTCATTCATGCACAGAACAAACGTGGTTTATGCTTGTGGGCTGACGAATTATCCGCTTGGTTCAAGAACTTCAACCGCTATAACAACGGTTCGGAAGAACAATTCTGGTTGTCAGTATTCAGTGCCAAGACCACTATATCCGACCGCAAGAATGCCAAGAGTTCCATCTTCATCAAGCGACCGTATATCTCAGTTATCGGCACTATCCAAAAGAAGATTCTCAGTGAACTGGCTAAGGGCGAACGCTCCAGTAATGGATTCATTGACCGTATCCTGTTTGTAATGCCCAATCTGCAACGGAAGGCACGTTGGAATGACAAGGAGCTCCCGGAGAATATCGAGCAAGAATGGAATACCATTATTGACAAGCTGATACAACAAGAGTATGCCCTCAATGAATTTGGAGAGATAGAACCGCAGATTCTTCTTTTCACGGAGGATGCCAAGAGACGGCTTTACGAATGGCAGCACCACTTCTCAGAGTTGTGCGACCAAGAGACAAACGACACCATTGTGAGTATCTATTGCAAGTTGGAGATATACATCATCCGCTTTTGCCTAATTATCCAATTAGCCCGATGGACTTGTGGAGAGTGTGGTAAAACCTATATCGACCCGTTGACTGTAGAACGAGCCATCAAACTGACGGAATATTTCAAGGAATCCGCATTGAACGTTCAAAATATCCTCAATGAAAATGCGCTCAACAGCCAACAACAAGCGATAGTCAATCTGCTTCCTCCATCCTTTACAACAGCCCAAGCTATACAGATAGCCGAGCAGAACGGAATGAAGGAACGGACATTTCAACGCTTTCTCAATGACAACATCGGAACATTGTTCCGCAAAGAGAAACATGGAGAATATTCAAAGATTAACCCGTGACATTTTTGTCGGTTTTGACACTTCCCAAGCGAAAACGACAATAGCGACAAAAGTGACACACCCAAAAGAGACATATACAATGAATACACATAGATTCATATTAGAACCCTACAAAGGTGCAAGCACTCGGCACACGTACCCGAACTGCCACCGCCAAAGATGCTTTTCCAAATACATTGATAGAGAGAAGCAAATCAAGTTCCCAGAATACGTGGGGCGTTGTGACCATGAGCAGAAATGCGGTTATCACTTCACGCCTCGTGATTACTTTGAGCAGAATCCATCTGAAAAAGAAAAGTTTGCTGAGAATAGCTTCGGAAGTTATACACCTATTAAAGAAGTAAAACCGATAGCCATCTCCTACATGGATTTGGATATAGTCAACCAATCATTACGAGGCTATTCTGCGAACAAGTTATTTCAGTTTCTATCGGCTCAATTCGGAGAGGCGGAAACATTGAATCTTATGAAGAGATACAAGGTTGGTACATCCAAGTATTGGGATGGTGCAACCGTATTCTGGCAAACAGACAATCAGAGTAAAGTCAGAACTGGTAAGATAATGCTTTACAATTCCGAAACGGGTAAGCGAATAAAAGAACCATACAATCATGTTACGTGGGTGCACTCCGTATTACACAAAGATGATTACAATTTGAAGCAGTGCTTCTTCGGTGAGCATCTGCTTTCCGAAGACAAAAGCCGTCCAGTTGCACTGGTCGAAAGCGAGAAAACGGCAATTATTGCATCTTACTATCTGCCGCAATTCCTATGGATAGCATCAGGTGGAAAGAACGGTTGCTTCAATGTCAACAGCCTATCCGTTCTGGCAGGAAGAAGAGTTGTATTATTCCCTGATTTAGGTGCAACCGACTATTGGCAGAGCAAAATCAGTCTAATGAAAAGCTGCGGAATTGAAGTACAAATGTTCGATTATTTGGAAGCCAACGCTACCGAAGACGAACGCAAAGAGGGGTACGACATAGCTGATTATCTACTCAAAGTGAAGCCTGACGAAGCCATTCTTCAACAAATGATAAGGAAGAATCCTGTCTTAAAAACACTGATAGATACATTCGATTTAAAGCTCATCAGCGTACAACAAGGCACTCCACAACCGAAGGTTTTACCACCCAAGAAGCGAGGATTCAGACTTTGAACTCAGGGAGAAGAATCGAGACTTTTTTACTGTAGCAAGTTAATGTCGGTGTATTACATTCCCCGACTACTTGCTCCTCAAAAAATCTGAGGAGGCGGCTCCCGATGGTCACAAATTATTCACTAAAAACAATTCACATGGAAAAGAAATATACAATAACGCTCCGTCTGTCATATCAACAACACGCATGGCTTGGTGCGCTTTGCAGACGGAGCAAGCAAACTCAAAGCGAAGTCATCCGTTCGCTCATCGAGAACGGTTCGGTACGTGAACGAATCACGCAAGAGCATATCCACATCATCCGTCAGCTGATTGGCGAAAGTACCAATCTTAACCAGTTGGCAAGACAGGCAAACACCTACGGTTTCTTTGCCGTTGCGGACAGATGCGAGGAAATGGCTCAGTACATTAATCAACTTATAAAACGACTAAAAGATGATAGGTAAACAGACTAAAGGGACATCGTTCGGTGGCTGTGTTAGCTATGTTCTCAAAGAGGAGAAATCCAAATTGCTGGAAGCAGTTGGAGTAGAAGGTACACCCGAACAGATGGCAGAGCAATTTGAGTTACAATCGCTACTCAACGACAAGGTAAAGAATATTGTCGGACACACTTCGCTCAACTTCTCACCAGAAGATAGTGCAAGATTAAAGTCCGATGATGCTCTGATGCTGAGCATAGCGCATGACTATATGAAACTGATGGGTATTGAAAACACTCAATACATCATTGCCCGACATATCGACAGTGAACATCCGCATTGCCATATCGTATTCAGCCGAGTGAACAATGACGGTAAGACAATTAGCGACAAGAATGACTTCCGTAGGAATGAGAAAGTCTGCAAAATGCTGACCGCCAAATATCGCTTGCACTTTGCTAATGGTAAAGACCATATCAAAGAAAAACGCTTGCGCCCCTATGATAAGGCAAAACATGAGATATACAAGGCATTGAAAGAAGAATTGCCCAAAACTCATAGTTGGGATGATTTGAAAGAAGTACTTGCAGACCGGGACATTGATATGAAATTCAAACTCGGTCGGACTACACGAGAAATACAGGGTATCAAGTTTGAGCATAACGGATTTTCTTTCTCCGGTTCAAAAATAAGTCGAGAGTTCAGCTACTTGAATATCGACAACCGACTGGAAGAAAATGTATGTGCATCCTTGTTGGAGTCAGCCAAACAGGAACCCAAACAGCAAAAAGAAGAGCTACAGCAGAGCGTTTCTCATTCCGATGATAGTTTCGGTATCAGTCTCGGTTTGCTAAACGGCAGCTCATCCTACGATGCTACTGCAGCAGAAGAAGCCGAGTTCAATCGCCTGATGAAGAAGAAAAAGGCTAAGCGTAAGCGAGGCTTTCATTTATAATCCATTATTATTAACATCTTAAATTCAATTATTTATGGTACAAAAAGATTTAATTCTTGATTTCAATCTCTACTTGTGTGAGAAGTTCGGCTACAGAAACAGTTGTAGCGTGATGCAAAATGCCAATGGCTTTTGTGTGAACATCCGTGAACGAGATTTGGACTGCTATATCCGATTCTGGGAGTATAGCTGCGGAAGAGGCAACTTCCCCGACTGGTCTATCATTATTGTGCGCAGCAACTTCAAGAAGAACCAAGAAGAAAGTCTGAAAGACTTGGCTCGGTTCTTCAAAGAGTACATGCCACGTTACGGTTACAAATACCTCTGCACCGAAGCTGACGACTACAAATATTATCAGACACTTGGTTTGAAACTTATCTATCAAGGCATTTTCGACCAAAACAATTATGGATTGCCGATGAAAGATTTGAATGTCTAATACATGGTTTAGAGTTAAGGAGGGGATTTCTCCTCCTTATTTCAATATACCTCTTATTTGTTTATCAAAATCAGAATCAATTAGTTGAGTTCGATTAAAAATATCATACTCCTGTTCTGCCTTTGCTTTTGCTTGAGCCGCTGAAATACGCCCTTTATCTGGCAAAATCTGATAATCCATAAACGACAAGAACTTAGTTACACTACCAGCGAACTGCTCCATATTGAATGTATTTCGATGTCTAATAATATTTTCAATATAGTCAAAGAATGCCGATACAGCTAGTTCCAATTCCTTTATCTCTTTCTCTTGCAGATAGTTTTTGGCAACAATAACATCAGACTTCAATATACGACCCTTGGGAGAGTTTTTCCAAGTAGTCAAACCCATGTGTTCTTTGGTATGATCCACATTATGATATACAATTTCAGCAACCGTTTGTCATGTAATTGCATAATGGGAACAATTTTGAATCATCGCATAGAAATCGTGTGTTGTTGGGGAGTTCTTGTCATAGTCTACGCTACACTCTGCATATATATCCGTAATTTTCTGCCAAACCCTACGTTCACTTGCACGGATGGAACGGATTCTTTCAAGCAACTCTTGAAAGTAATCCTGCCCAAATACAGTCTCTCCCTGCTTCAGCCGGTCATCATCAAGAACAAATCCCTTTTTAATGTATTCATTCAGGATTTTCGTAGCCCATTGACGGAAACGAGTAGCTTTTAGCGAATTTACACGATAACCAACCGAGATTACAGCATCAAGGTTGTAAAATTGCGTATTGTATATTTTGCCATCTTCAGCAGTATGTGCAAATTTTGCACATACTGAATCCTGCTGCAACTCAAATGATTCAAAAATATTTTTCAGATACTTTGAGATGACAGTTCTATCTACACCAAAAAGCTGAGCCATTGCTTTTTGAGTACACCAAAGAGTTTCATCCCTGATGATTACTTGTACCTTACCTTCCTCTTCTGGAAAATTGTATAGAATAAATCGAATATCTTGTAACATAATTAGAAACAGCTATATACTTACAACTTTAATCTTATAAAATTCAACATATCAGACTGTTATAGTTTTATTTATTTCAGATTTATCAAATGCTGTAAATTTCAGTAAAAGCCCCTCTTTGTGCAATGTTCCAACTATACAGCTCATAGAAAAGCGACTTATCGTTGCTGATAATGTCTTTATTATTGTAAATGCTTTTTTTGATGATTCTGTAGTGACTATAATAACACCACCACGCATTGTTTTCATAGTAGTAAGTAACATCTTATTTTGGTTTCGAGCATTCACTATAAAGAATCCATTTTCATTCTCCTCAATAAAATATTTCCCAGAACTAAAACTCTTGCTTCTAATTGCAAAATGATGAGTTTTGTTATTTTCTTGAGTGGAAATATCTTTAATTTGGATGATTGGTGTATCTGATGAAGAATCTTTTACGTCAATTTCTACTGTTTGAGGCATTTCAAAATCTTGTATAAGAACCATTTCATCATCACCTTCACTCAAGTCGGTTTCAACATATTCTCTTATATTACCATTATTGCGAGAATATCTCTTTGAGGATGAGTATTCTCTACTCTCTCCATAGAAATATGATTCCCAATCACGCACCTCGTCAGGCAATCCGAACCTAGAGTACATGCCAACATTGTCAAGTATTATACATCGTTTATCGCCATTTTTTCTCAAACCTCTTCCAACTTGTTGTATATATTTAACTAATGATTTTGTAGGTCTTGCTAGTTGGATAAACTCTATGTCTGGGCAGTCAAAACCTTCGGAGAAAATATCAACATTCACAATGATATCGATCTCACCATTTTTGAAAGCATTTATAACAGCCTCTCTAACTTTTGCCGGAGTCTTACTGTCAATATTCTCAATCGATACACCATGACTTTGGTATTGAGAACATATGTGTTCACTATGCTCTCTAGAGATGCTATAGATAATTCCTTTCTTGCCCAAAGCATTCTTTGCATAGCTATCATAAAGTTGTGCTCTAATTTTTAAAGTATCACATACTTCAGCCAACGCACTATTCTTGTAGTCACCTTCTATGTCAAATTCTCTAATAGAATCAATAGACTTGAGCAATTCAGAGCTTATAGGAATAGAATAATATTGATATGTTGCCAACCATCCTTTTTGTATAAACTCCTTAATTGACATTGATGGAATATATGCATCAAATATTTGCGCAAAGCCATTATTATTCATCCTCCACGGAGTTGCTGTTACTCCTAATTTTTTAGCATCTGGACAAAATTCCCATAATTTCTGATATGAACTCGCGACTGCATGATGAGCTTCGTCAATGATTATAAAATCAAATTTAAGGTCTTCAATCAAGCATTGATTGGCAGGATGCGTGATAGTTTGAATTGAGGCCACTTGTATCGCCTGTGTCAAATCACGTTTATCCTTCATGGTACCAGCTAACACACCATGCTTAATACGATATTTATCAAGACTACGAGAACTCTGCTCTATCAACTCACTACGATGAGCGATTATCAAAATACGAAAATTAATATTATGTCTTAATCCCCAAATATTTATATCTCGAATGATTGATGTGAATAATCGAGTCTTACCCGTACCCGTGGGCATTTGGTATAGGATATTGTCAAAAAGATTCCACTTGTCAAATATATCTTCTTTGGCAAGTTGCTGATAATCACGCAAAGTGATGTCATTTTGACAAAACTCATTATAATCAATCATTCGAACTCCTCAGTTGGTACTAAACTTTGCAATATAGACTTCATTTCATTTACTTCAGCTTGAGACAAAGCTCGCCCTTTGGTAGTTGTCCAAGCCTTACTATATGAAATAAGGTCATTTATCCATTTAAGTTTGTCCGTCTTTGTCTTAAATGAATCAGATACTGGTATTGCAAATTCTTTCTCGAATGTAACAAACGACTCATCATCTTTCTTTACACTCCAATTACTTTCAATAATTTCTTTATAGTCCTGCAAATTCATGAGATCTGTCCAATCTTGGTTGTCAATATCTTCATTGTCATCCATACGCTGGAAGCATCTACCTTTTACCTTCATTACTTTATTCTCCCAAGTCTCACCATAGAGTTCCTCTAACTTATTTAAGATGCGAACTTTTATATGCTTCTCAATTTGTCTTCCACACTCCTTTCCATCTTCCTGTAGTCCTTTATCTTGTTTCTCCAGCCAAGCTTCCAAACCATGAGGATTATATTCGGGAATTTGTTTATGAATAGCATTTTGATACATTCCCAACCACAGAGTATCCGCCCCCTGCCCCTTAATTAATCGAATTTGAGTCTGATCATCTATAGGCATATTACATAAATAATTGATCAACACATCAAAATACGGAGCCATTGAGTCAACCTGTTCTTTTGTGCTTGATTTTTGTGACAACCTGTTACACTGAATCAAGTGCTCATTCAACGATGCAATTAATGATACAAAAGCATATGTACCACGATTGCTTTCAATGAATGTTTCATATTCTTCTTTATGCTCATCAATCATTTTGTAATAAACATGAGCATAACAATCTTTTATCAAATTGGATATTCGTTTTTGAGCATCCAACATCGCTTTATTGTGTTCTACGCAATTAGTGTTATATAGACATACATCCGTATGATCTATAAATTCTTTTTTTGTAGCTTTAGGTAATAACGAAGATTTGGATAATGCTGTATCAAATGGTTTTAATTGGAGTTTTGCCGTGTCTTCACCTATCGCTATTTTACGCGCTAAAACACTACTATTGTCTCTACCAAGTTGTTTTATGATAGATGAACGCAACGCTTTTAAACGAGAATCCAAATGTGGTGACTCCCAATTCAAATCCTCATTTAAGTCTAATCGTAAACTTGGACTGACGGCTTTTTGATGTTCGTTTATGTCCATAAAAATTCGAAGCTGCTCATCTGATGGTAAACCATCGAAAGCAACAACAGGGATTGTATTAGTGTCTTTATATTTAGAACCGGCATAACCATATACACGATGCTGTCCATCAATTATATATGCAATACAATAAGCATTAGGAATCGTGAGATATCCCAATTTTGTTCTCGTGTCATCAGAGCCCCCTGAAGCTAAATCAAATTGAATCCTATTTTTTCTTTCAGAGTTGTCAAAATTTATAATAACAGAGTTGGGGAAGTAACCATTCTTCTTGTCAATAAACTCTCTTATACCCTTTAATCGGGAAGGAACAAGTAACCTCTGATATGTTGGCATCGTAATCTGCGTATTAACTCTTGTTCGATGCAACACAAAGCCTATCTTAAGAAGCGTCGCAGGCTCAATAGATAGCATATAATAAGTATGACCTCCCATTGTTCCTTTTAATGCCGGGATACGGATTTTATCACTATTGATGCGCTCGTGTCGAAACATCAAGCCATAGAACTGATAAATAACCGTTGACCTATATGATTTTATAAGACTATTTACATAGTCATATGTATTATCAGTAAATTGGAATATCTTGTTTTCTGCCAATCGTTTCTCATCTTCGCAACCCTCTGCAAACGTGTAATTACGTGTGGCAAAAACAAATTTCACTTTTTTCCCCTCTCCATATATTTGACGCAAAGCTTTCATTACACCATCCTTATATAAACGCATATCGTCTATATCTTTTTTGAATGATGCTTGTTTAATATTTTCCGTAGCCTTGCATTCTACAACAAATATAGCTTCTTCCCCAATAGCTACTACATCAAGTTGGTGCTTATCCTCAGGATTGTCACCCCATTGTACCACTAACTTTTCATCGTAATTAAGGTGTCTAAAGCCAAGATTGTAAAACATGCACCAAATATCATCCTCAAACTTTACACCAACAGGTTTGAGTTTTTGGATCTTTGCTTTATATTTTGAGCGAGAAACTTCTTCCCAGCCTTCATTAAGATAGTCATCCAATTCATTGAGCGAAATACTCAATGTAAAATACGGAGTCTTCTTTGCTTTAAATTTCTTGGTTAGCACAGAGTCATCGTGGGTCATATGCTCCTTAATCGCTTGAATCTGTGAAATTGTCAGAGGGGCCATATATAGTTCATTTTTTTTGTTAGCACTATGTTGAATTAGTAATTCATAATAAGAAGCTCTGTTTCTTTCTCACGTTTACCTGCATGAGCATTTATGAATCGATGCGCCAAAATTTGATTGATATTATATCCGTCATATAATTTAGCAAAATAAGAATCTTCATTAATGTCTGCAGAGTTAGAGTTACTTTGCATAATCTTACACCCTTTTTGTGTTAGCACATCACAATATGCTTTAAGTTTCTCTTGCTCTGTGTCATCAAATATACTATGTGTATACTCGATAAAACATGCAGAACCGGAGAGAGGACGATATGGTGGATCTATATAAATAAAGTTATATCTCTCACCTAAATACTTAGTAATGTTTTTATACCCTCCCACAGATATCTCTACCTTTTGCAACACACTGTGGTCAGCCATAATTAACTCTTCATCACAGATATTGGGATGCTCATATTTGCCAAATGGCACATTAAATTTACCCTTAGTATTTACCCTATATAAGCCATTAAAGCAAGTCTTATTAAGGAAAATAAAACAAGCTGCTCGTTCCCCTTTTGCGAATTCATTATTGTTGTATTTTTCCCGCATCTTATAGTAGTACCTCGTCTTTTCTTCTATGTTAGCTAACTGGTAATACTCTTCTTTTATCTCTCGTAATAATGCTATTAATTTTAGTGGGTCATTTTTAATTAATAGATAACAACTTATCAAGTCCTCGTTAACATCATTGATTATGGCTCGTTTTATATTAGTGTAATGAGTCAACATATAAAAGAGCATAGCACCACCACCAACAAAAGGTTCAATATAAGTAACATTTTGTTGTTCTTCAATATCATTGGGAAGATAATTAACCAACTGTTTGATTAAGGCACCTTTTCCACCAGCCCACTTTACAAAAGGTTTTGCTATTATCTTGTTATTTTGTTGTTCCATTTACTTAATCATTACTTTAACAACTTACCTTGTCATTAGAGGTTTGCTACATAATCATGTAATTGCGACTCGTCAATTATTCTCAACATAAATCAACTCTCTCACATCAACATTAAGAAGTCTTGCAATCTGAAACAGAGTTTCAAGGTCTGGCTGGGAATTATTTGTACACCAACGAGACACCGAACAGGTATTCTTGCCAATCTGTTCAGACAACCATTTGGCGGTTTTATTCTTCTCCACCAATACTACTTTAATCCTATTTAGTTGCTTCATAACAAAAACGACTTATAGTTCAATGCAAAAGTACAACATTTATTTGGAACATCCGAAGGTTTTGACTCTATTAGAGGTCATAATCCCGTATTTATGAGTAAATTTGCAAAACGTAATCAACAACGAACTTGTTAAGCCCTATTTTATAAAAGCATAGTCAAATATCAAGTATGGATATATCTAGTGAATATCTGAATGATGAAAACATAAAGAAGCGTGAACGAGCGAAGCTTTGGAGAGCATCTATAGGCTTACAAGCAGTTGATAACCTATGCGTATCCAGCTTTCTCATTGAGACTACACGCAAACATATAGAAGGGCTTCTTTCAATAGATGAGCATTATGCACAAAAACACAAACGATCAAAACACGATTGAATACTCACCTATCATATATTATCGCCTTTCAGTTATTCGAAAATTTCGAATAACTGAAAAGCCTCAATACATCATAAAGGCTACAAGGGATATCCATAGCATTGTTATTTTACCGTTATAGCCCTTGCGAAAGCCTTGCAAGCCGGTACTTCAACAATTCGCCATACTTTTCTTTTAATTCAGCACTTAGGAAAGAGCTTTTAATGACAGTCTCAAACTTGGGCAATAGTTTGATATACTTATTTATCAATCGTTCTACAATCACATTCTCTATACCCAACGTAGCTGCTGACCTGATAAAATCCTCTCTTTGAAGCTTTTTCTTCCGACCATTCAAGGTCAATGCCAGTTCTTCGTCATCCTTGGGATTGATGATAGCCGCATTTAGCAAATCGTAAGCAGGGGTTAAACGTATCTTATCCGCTACCTCATACAAAGAGAAGTTTTTCAAGTGCATGTCGTTATTTCCTGTCAACCAAGAGAAAAGCAGCAACTCGAAGAAATTGGTAACATCCATTTTAGGTAAAGACGAGTATTTCAAAACAGCCTTGCCGACACGTTCATAACTGCTCTTGTATTTATGCTCTGTTTGCCTTTCGGTCAGTTGGCACATATCTTCCATCGCTATCTTCTCTCCGTCAGAAGTCCTGTCAATTCGACGGGTAAGATAGCATAACGTATTATCTGCCATCCGCATCAGCGTATGAGGAACAACCTCAATACGTGCCACCTCTGCAAGGTGCATGGTTAAATCCTCAACTTCAGGCATCATTTCATATTGCGAGGTCTGCGGCTTACAAATATAACCGCCCCATAGCCCGACAATAGTCAATCGTTTGCTGCCCTCATGCTCATTCAAATGCAAGGATAATTTCGGTTGAACACCGGTCAAAGAGGTTTGGTCTTGAATGATTTGCAAAGCAAGTTGGTCAAGTTGTTCTGTAGTATAATCAAGAACAGGCAATGTTGTTGTCCCGAAGAACTTCTTTATGCAAGCCGTGTGCATATCCTTTTCACCCTTTAAGAGCGGACGATAACAATACAGGCAATTACACATGACTCTCCTCCTTTTCTTCTATTGGAATAACGCTTACAGCTCCAATACAATCCTTGCAGCAGGTCAGGAGCAACGACATCCGGTCAAGAATACTGATATCCGTATTTCGTAATGCAACATCCAGCAACCATCCTTCAGGAATCAACCCATCGAAAAACGGGAATAGTACAGAACTTGTATATACTTCTTCCTGCAATGGTAATGTCAGACTAACTGCCTTTGCCGTTTCCGAAGAGAGATATTCCGGCAAATAGTAGAACTCATATCCGGCATCATTTTCTGTTAGAATCCCTGCCAACTGGTCTTTGTAAAATATACGGGCTTGTCTCATTGATTATCAGTTTTAGAAGTGGCAACCATTTCATAATTGAAGAAATCAAGAAGCTGGTTCACCTTATCAAGACGCAGCGTTTCCTTGCCTTGTTCGAGGTCTCGCACAAAGCGCAATCCTACCCCCGACTTCAACGAAAGTTCTTCTTGTGTCAGATTATATTGTTTTCGCAACATTTTGACCGTAAAAGAAAGATTATTCATACCATTTTACTTTATACCTTTTCGGGTACAAAGTTAGCACAAATGTTTGATATTATATCAGTATGGGTATAATTTGTTGTTTCACCATTACAATTATATCAGAAAGGGTATAATCCAAGGAAGATTGAGGCATTAATATTAAGGCTAAAAACAAGTACAGCGCATACGGTTTTACACTTTTTTCAACGAATATCACCCATTACCCTACACTTTTTCAAGCGAATCGAATGTGTTGCCTACAAATTTTTCTGGTCTTATGACCGATTTCTACTCTCAAGCACCTTTGGGAGAATAAAAAACATCCCGCAAACCCACAGAAATCCCAAGAAAACCACTACCTTTGCATTCAACAAGCGTTCTGTAACATACCTGCGGAAATGCCCTATCACTCAATACCTTGTATCTGATAACGGACATTCCACAAAAAAGACTGAAAAGAGGCGGTACAACACGTATATGCAAAGCGATGAAATACAGCGGTTTGTATTTGTCCCTACATTCTGTGTATTTGTCAAAACAGAGGTTGTACCGATTAAAATGAATGGTCGCTGATAATCAGTGATGTAAATATGCTGCATCGGCAAGTAAAACAGCTAAAACAACTCTGAACATTTCGGAACTACTATAACAAGAGGGCACTTACACATTATCCGACCACAAAATCTTCCGATTTAAAATTACTATAGAAACGTCCTGAAACAGCAGTAAACTTCAATACACAGTAATCAGAGTCCGTCACTCCCTCCGGATAATACATGGTATCTCCCTCCTGCCAGATCATCTCTTTACTGGCACTATCCGTCAAGACCTCCATCATACCGCGTAGCATAACCCCTCTAAAGAATCTCGTATCACAAAAGTAGATACATGCATGGTTGTTCTCCCGGTATTGCGCCACACGCATGGACGAAGTATTTGTTGTCAGATAAATCGTTTTTATCCCCTCTCTTTTTCTGGGTTGCAGCATCGCTTTGATGGTAGGAAATCCTTCACTGTCTATCGAACCGATAAAAGCTGTTTTCAGCTTATCAATCATGTTGCCTACTGTTTTTTCCGCGTCTCTCATCATTTTACTTTTTTATTATTGGTTTATTATCTGATGCGAAAGTAGAGAAATGCCAGAAAAACAATGCAATAAAAAGAAAGGTAGAAATAGCACTTTTTACGGTTTGTGCGCCTTACGATACAGTAACGGAGTTTCTCCCGTATGCTGCCGGAAGCTACGGATAAAATAAGAAACCGTTGAAAAACAGAGTTCAAATGCAATATCAGCTATAGGAAAGTCCGTATAAACAAGCAGCCTCTTGGCCTCTTCCATCACCTTGCCCTGAATATATTGTTTTGCGCTGAACCCCATGGTCGAGG
This sequence comes from Bacteroides sp. NSJ-39, assembly GCF_014287315.1. NCBI lineage: Bacteria > Pseudomonadati > Bacteroidota > Bacteroidia > Bacteroidales > Bacteroidaceae > Bacteroides > Bacteroides sp. NSJ-39. Next base: position 92,579 of record NZ_JACOOB010000007.1, read on the forward strand.
TTATCATCTCATTCAGATAATTAGGAGTAATGCAGAGCTTATCCGCATAATATTGAACCGAATGTTGCTCTTTTGCATGTGTAGCAACCAAATTCATGAATTTACTTACATGATTATTGAAAACTTCCCTACTTCTGCCCTCCTCTATCGAAGTCATTTTAAGGTAAGCACGGTCCAGCAACATCAGGACTTCATAAAGCAATGCTCTCAAAACGTGTACATCGCCCTGTTGATACGAATCAATCTCTATCTTTATATCATGTAAGGTTTCAAGTATGCGTGTACAAAGCTCATCAGACAAATGTAGTCGCGATGAAAAATTTTCTATCTGAAAAAACGAAAGATGCCGTACAAACAAAGAATCTTTAAAGAGGGAAGACAAAAACTCTTCTTCGAAAATCAGAGCATACCCATTGATGATATGATGAGTATCCCAGTTCCGGATTTCCCCCGGTTTAGAGAAAAGGACGTCACATGGAATTGCTTCATAGGTTTGGTTATCGACAGCAAAAGCTCCCTTACCTTCTGTTATGAAAGTAATATCATAATAGTTTAGAGTGTGGACAGTACTTTTAGCCAGGAACTTCTTCACATACTTCAGTTCTACTACATCAACCAAAAGTTCACTCCCATACTTATGCTTATAAAAAGTATATCGAGGTATTGAGTTTTTCATTTTAGTCACCTAAAAACACCTAATTCGACATAGCAGGCATCATTGTGCCTCTCAAATATAATTTCCTTTGGGTATATCGTAAATACCAGATACAGATCAATAATGAAACGACAGTTGAAATGGGTGGAGCAAATCCCATGATAAACAGCGACGAGCTATCTATCTGGCTGAACCAGTATGACAACGGTATACGAAACAGGAAAGTGGCTATCAGACTGTGAATCATCGGGAATAACGAGTTTCCTTGTCCGCTGAAATAAGAATTAATGCAGAACACGAAACTAACTATAATACAGTCGATACTATAGCCCCGTAAATAATCAGCCGCCATTGCCACCACAGCAGCATCTTTCGTAAAGAAAGCAGTAAGAGTCTCCGGCAGGAATTGCGAATACACGCAAACCGACACACCGAAAACAAGAGCAATCCCAATCCCCGAAGCCAGACATTTATTCATTCTCTTGACAAGTCCCGCTCCATAGTTCTGTGCAGTCATGGTTGCCACAGCCGATGATATAGCCATCGGAGGCAGCATAGCAAACACAATGATTTTCTCAACAACACCCAGGGAAGCAGATGCAATGACTCCCATCTGATTGACAATGACAGTGATAATCAGAAAAGAAACATTGATTAAAGCATCCTGCAAAGCAATAGGTGCTCCCAACACCAAGATCTTTTTAGACAGATTCCGGTTCAATCGAATATCTTTCCGTGAAAAATCAAAATGGAATCCGTGCCGGTATAAGAACCAAAGTGCTATCCCAAAACTGACGCCTTGTGCGGTTACAGTAGCAATAGCCGCTCCCGTAGCCCCCCAATGGAAATAACCGACCAATATAAAATCAAGCACTATATTTATCACACATGCCAGTCCGACAAAATAAAGCGGTGTTTTAGAATCACCCAATCCACGCAAAATACCACATACAACATTATATCCTACTATAAACAGAATACCCAGAGAGCATACCAAAATATAGCTTTTCGTATCGGCCATCGCTTCGACGGGAGTATGCATCAGTTCTGCTATCCGACTATGAAAAAGCACCATGACCAAAGTTAGCACTACGCCGGTTATTGAAAACAACCATACGGAAGACCCGATAGTAAAAGCTACTTTTCGATTGTCTTTAGCTCCGGTAGCAATAGCAATCAGCACTGTTGTCCCGGTAGTAATACCCAGAATAATACCTGTTATTGTCTGCATCACCTGACTACCAATAGCTACGGCTGCCACACTTGCCGAATCATCATATTGTCCGACAACGAAAAGGTCAGCCCCGCCATAAAGTGCCTGGAGCACATTGGCAATCAGAAAAGGTACTGCAAACTGCAACAATACCTTCGGTACGCTTCCTTGTGTCAAATCTAACTCTTTCATAGTTTCTTCGATACTTTTCCTCTTTATCTTATTTTGTTACAACATAAAAAAAGTGCCGGACAAGCGAATGATTTGCACCATTCATCTTATCCAGCACTATAATTATTATTATAGCACCCTCCGATGAGGATTTTTATGCCTGTCCCTATTTCAGAGCTGCAAATATGGGCTTTGTTTTCATAATTACCAAATTTTAACCGGTTTTTATTTTCTTATGAAGATGTAACTAGCTATATATCAACTATTATCAGACGAGGTTTGGTCTATAGGATCTCCGTTAGAAAAACGAAAGAAAGCTGCCAACCGATCCGGATTCAGCGTATAATGTGCGCGTTCTTTTAATAAGGGTTCCGCATTCATTACGGCACAAGAATGAGAAACCACGGACATCATCGGCCAGTCCTTTAACGAATTTCCTACAACTAAAGTGTGTTCAGAAGCTAAACCCAAAGCCTTACATAACTGAAGCACCCCCTCTTTTTTACTCGCTTCAGGATGAATGACTGTTATCAGCGGAGCTTTATGAAAGACCTGGCAGGGATTTTCTTTCAACCGGGTAAGAATAGCTTCTCTCTGTTCTTTATCACGTACCAATATACTATACTTGTAAACCACTCCTTCATAACTATGAATAGTAACTTTTGACGATTCTCCATATACCTCCGGATATACTTTCACCGGCAAACACTTAATCTGCCCCAAATAAGATAATAACCCTCCATCTGCAAATACTCCTCCCCTGAATAAATCGAAAAGAGCCTTTCCCAGCTTTTTCTTCGCCTGCTCCATCGACAGAGAAGTGGCAAGATATAAGGAAACGGACTGTGCCATATATCGTAAAGCGTTAACATAACTTTCTGGAACTTTTCCCTGTGAATCAGTCAGTGTTCCATCCACATCGAAGAAAACAGTCGTAATAAGTGGCTTGTCAGGTATTCGCCAGAACGCCCCTTCTCCCATGATTCGATGTAAAGGGTGATTGTTCAGGTTACTGAACGCAATATAGCAATCACAAACCTTCCTCTTGCAAGATAACGGCACAACAGCTCCATCACCTTGATAAAAATTACCTATCTTCACCCGACTTCGGGGACAAGCATACATATCCCCTTTCCAATCGATAAAACAATTATCCCTTCCTCCTGCGCAAACTTCCCATTGTGCCGGAGCATTTTTCAAGTCATACTCAAAAAGATTATCCAATTGACTGAAAAACTGAATATCTTCCTGACTTAATGGTGCCCTTAACCCCTGCATAGCATTAATGAATAAATAAATATCCGGCAAAAGAGTATTCCGTAAATCATTGAGTACGGCCTTTGCAGAGGGATTCCCTACCGCCCCGGCACATACCTGTATTCCCGCATGATGGAGTATATGAATCTGATGCGCAAATTTCTCTACCGAAGTCATCTCAGGATGAAAACTGGCCCAGAGCCTTATCTTACTTATCACAGTGGGAGCCACACGAATCTCATCAAGCCAGTGTTTAGCCGGAAAAGAAAGGTTAGTCTGACAGGAAATTCCGGCCACCTGTGGCAATGCCGCCAAATGCACCATTCCTTTCCGATAATAACGATGGATCAATACTTCACCGTAAGGAATAATAAATAACTGTAACGGCTCCCCTTTCCATTGTTCAATAGCTGCTATAAAACGATTCCATGCCTGTTCATCCTGGGTCGTATCTGCCAGATGCGACTTCTTACCGAAAGGGCAATAAGAACAGGTATAGTTGCAGCTATTCAATTTGCCGCGATAATATATACGCTTGAAGGAAAGTAAAGAGCCTTCGTTTTCCATTTTTATTTCGTTCAATAAGAATAAGTTTCCATCAATTCTCTTATTTCAGGAGTAATGAACAACTGACCAATATAATCGGAGTATGCCATTCCTTCGGAAGTCAGACAAACACGACCGTTATCCGTATCTTCTATCCATTGCCGTTCAGCTAACTGTCGGAACAACGTCACATTATCCGGTGATTCTCCAAAGCGACGCTTATATTCGGCCTTATCAAGCCCCATATAATACATCAGATTCTTAATGATGAAACGTTGTCGCTGTTCTTCCTGCGAAAGAATAAATCCATTACGAGCCACTGTAAAATCAGTAGTGCCCATATAATCATCTATCTCTCCGGCAATACAACGCTGACAAACAGTATAGCGGGTGGCATAATGCAAATTACCGAGGTAACTGCGTCCGCCGGAGCCACACGATAGCATCACTTCATCCCCACATGAGATTTCCGCATCAGTAGACGGATGATGAATAAAACGTCGCATCGAAGTTTGTAGAAAACCTCTGTCTTTCAACAAATCACAAGCGGCACAATACATCTGAAAACAGACATCGTCGGATTCCCGCTCCGTGATAGCCGTTCCCGGTCGCACATATAGCGGATAGATAAAGAGTTCGTTAGGCTGAAACAGAAGAGCCTGTTCCAATGAATAAAGAAAGCTGGCCACAGTTTGTCCTCTGATTCCGTAAATCAAATCAATATTAAAAAACGGGAATTGTCTCTTCCGAATAGCCTCCAGCGCCTGATTAATCATGTCTCGCCGGGGACGTCTTTTCAAAGCAGTTAATTCTTCGTCAAGGAAACTCTGTACGCCAATACTCACACGAGCCACTCCTGCTTGCTTCAATAAGTCCAAACGGGCAGGATCGGCATATTCCGGCGATGTTTCTACGGAAGTAAAGGTATGTGAAGGATGCACTCCGAATAAGGCAGCTGTATCCAGTAAGTATTCCAGTTGAGGAACAGTGAGGAGCAACGGTGTGCCTCCTCCAATGGCGAAACTATCAAATGCCAGTCCGGTAGTGAGTGGAGACAACTGTTGCGCCTGCTTGTGAAGAGTTTCCAAATAAGTTGCGATATAATCCGCACGATTTGTTTGCAGAGAAAACAGGTTGCAATATCCACATTTATGACTACAAAAAGGAATATGGAAATAAAGCGATGCTTTCTGTCCTTCCACCTGTTTCAGGTAAGGAACCAGCGAAACCGGGGACGGAAAAGAACGATAAGCAGTTTTATGTGGATAACTATACATATAGTCTACATATCGTGGTAGCGGTTGATTCATTTTTTCGTTAAAATAAAGTGTTTGTAAGGGACTGTATAAACCGTTTCGTGAGATATGCAATGATATTCATATCCATCCTCTCCATAGCAAGTGCCATGATCGGAAAGAGCAATCACCAGCGTATTTCCCCGCTTCTGAAAGGCCTGAAATAAACGGGGTAGCTGACTGTCGACATATTGCAGCGCGGCAGCGTGTGATTCCTTATCATCCTTCATTTTGCCTTCCACATAATGACAGTTCGGATAATGAATAGCAGAAAAATTGATATACATAAAAATCCGTTTGTCCTCCGGATAGTTTTCGAGTTTCTTCAATGCAAAATCAATTTGTTTTTCAGTACTATCGGGTGCCGTGCATCCAAAGGTCGGCAGCCAATAACTTTTAGTAAAGTAACCGGGAAACACACGCCCCAGTTCATTACGCTTGCTGAAGAAGTTCACCCCTCCTATACAAATCGTTTCATAACCTACATTGGCAAGGCTTTGCACAAAAGTTGCTTCCGTAAACGGATAACTTCCCGCAGGCGGAATACGTCCCGTACCAGCTTGCACAGGGAAAAACAACCACTTACGGCTGCGTAGCGAATGAGGTTCCGCCGGAGAAGGCAGAAATCCTGCAAAGATGGCAAAATGAGACGGGTAAGTAAAATTTCCCAGCGCATGTCTTTTTTCCCATTCTCCTCCGTGACTGTTCAGTACCGGTGTTCTTCCTGCCTCTTCTTCCTCCTTGCTGACATCATAACGCAAGGTATCAAAGCAAAGCATCAATATATCATGAGTACCCACCACCTGATTCATATCCAGATCCGGATTTTGGGTCTGTTCGCCAGCCGGCAGTTCATCTATTTGCATGGTTATATCTCTTTTTTATGTTTTTTATCTGTTGAATATAAATAGAATTATGAGCAAACATATCCTGATACACATGATCTCCCTGTCCGTTGACTTCTATTATATAAGGAATATCTGTTCCTCTCTCTATCAGTACATCCACTCCGGCATATTGCAAATCCAAAGATTGAACCGCTTCCTGACACTGAAAATAGATTTGTTGCCGCACTACTTCCGGCAAAGACAATTCGTTCCACCAATGTGCCTTATTGTTCAGATGCAGATTGGTTATGCTTCCTTTACTGCATCTCACAACGATATAATCAATTTCAGATTCCCGGCACACTACCCGGAGATCATAATTCTCTCCCTGCAACTGCTCTTTAGGAATCCATTCTTCTAAAATAGCTTCTGTTTGCATCACCGCTTCCGCCAACGGGATCATCTCTTTTTCCGTACTCAAACGGTTGATACGTTTGGTGTTATGAATGACTCCATCCACTTGTTGCAAGGTAGTATAGACTACCCATTTATTCCGGTTGGGTTGATAGCGAACAGCCATAATGCCTCCCGCCCCCGAACCGTAACGGGGTTTCAAAAAGCATCCTCTACCGCAACCGGCAAGAAGCTCTCTCAACTCATCAAAAGAACGGGGAGAAGGTAACATCGGAGTCACTTTCAACCCTCTGTCCATCAACACTTGTTTAGTTTCCTTTTTATCAAGAGCACGTAATAAAGCATGGGGAGTATTCAAAAAGCACACGTCATCAGATAGCCTCATCTCGCCTAAACGTTGCAGTGTCTCCTTATATGCCTGATTCAACAGCGCATATTTCAGGAAATTCGTTTCATCGCTTACACAAGGTTCCAGTTTGATAACTGCCTGCCGTAGTTGCGGCAAGCAGTTAAAAAGTTCCCCGTAAGTCATAAAACGAACTTCCACCTGCAAGTGTTTGCCTGCTTCAATAAAGTATTCTATACGTTTGGACAGAGAGTTGCTGACAACGATTATCTGCATCTCCTATTCTGTAATCATCGGGTAATACCACAATTCACCATCATATTCATCCACCTCTTCAGTTTCAGCAATATCTATTTTCATAGGAAGATTCTGCAGCTGTTTTTTCATATCCTTGCTCAAATAATTGTAGCGCATATTGATAAACTTCAAATGAGCGATCTTATCCATATTATCCAGCAATAATTGGGCACCTTCATCTTTGAGAGTACCAGCCGAAACATCCATTGTTTCAAGTTGGGGAAGAATATCCGACTCCAGGAACATTTCTACAATCTTGTCCTGTTCTTCAGAGTTGACGATCCCCAGATAAGTCAGCTTCGGGAAACGTTCTTTGGAGAACAACGGACGGAATATCTCAATATCAGCTTCAAATCCATAATCTTCCACACCAACATATAGAATCAGTTTTTCCAGATTGGGGAAATCAGAACCAAGAATATCTTCTACCACTTCGGTAGGCAGGCCACCACTGATAATTTCGAGTGACCGCAACTCCGGCCGTGAAGTCTTTCCCAAACGCAGATTATTGGTTCCTTTGATTTTCAGATCCTTCAATTTAGGCATGGCATCGAGCAGCGGACTAATATCAGCTTGTTCAATCCATGAAATCTCCTGTTCTTCCTGCTCAATATCTCCCCAGAACAAGCCTTCTATTTGTGCGAACTTCTCCTTATTTTCAATCATTCCCTGTAATAAGGCAGAACAGTCGCCACCCTCATAATCCCAACAACCGATTGTTATTTGTTTATATTCAGAGAGATGTTTATCTTTCAATATCTTATCCAGAAGATTCACATTATTTTCATACTCATCGTAACTCAAAGTATATTTCTTGGCTTCCACTTTCATTTCACGTGCAGTTTCTTCAGCAGTTTCTACATACCCTTTTTTGGTCTTTTCCGCAATCAGTTTGCCGGCTGCTTTTTCAGCTTCTTCAGTCGTTGCGTAGTTTTTCACTTGTGTTTGTCCGTCGGTTCCCAACTTGCCATAATTTACAGTAACATCTGTTCCGACTACATCTATACTCCAGAATTTCTGCGATTTAAAATCTTGAAAAACGAATACTCTCTTCATAATACAGTTTTTAATGGTTGATATTTGCACACTCAACACAGAACGCGCATGAACAATACCTGCAAAAATAACCATTTTATGTAATGTACAAAGAAATCTGTTTACTAAACTTTCAGAGTATTCAAAAATACAACCCAAGATATGCAACAAAGGCTGCCTTTTGGGGCAGCCTTCATTATTCTATTTCTGTAATATATCAGTTTAATCTTCAATAGTACATATACTTACACGGTTCCAATCCGGTTCAGTAAACATATCGCCTACACCCTGACCTTCAGCAGTGATACGAGATGCACTGATTTTATATTTGTTGACCAGGATCGTTTTTACAGCTTCTGCACGTGCTGCGGCAATTCTGGCATTCACTTCAACACTACCTTCCGGAGAAGCGTATCCCTTAATAACCACTTTAGAATCAGCATATTTCTTCAGGTAAGAAGCTACACGTTCCACATTAGGAAGTTGTGAAGCGTCAACTGACGATTTACCTTGTCTGAAAGTAATGATAGATTCGGGTACACGGGCGGTTTTCACTACAGTCTCCACCGGAACCACTTTTGTGCGGCATGCTTCAAGTTCTTCCTGCAATCCGTTGATACGTTGGTTTGCATTGCTGATCTCACCATCTTTGTTGTTTACATCTGCACGAAGTGCATTGATTGAAGAGTTCAGTCCGTCAATTTCGGCTTGATTATATACTCTCACTTTGGCAAAATGATGTGTTCCGTTACTTGTCTTAAAGTGATATGTCAATCCGGCTGTCAACTCAAACGCTGCGTTGTTGGCATTGAAACGGCTCTTTGACTCCGGGAAGCCACCTTGCATATCATATACGATGGCTGGTTTAAGCCCCACTGTCCATGCTTTACTTTCACCCAAATTAAAATTCAGGTTCAATCCGAAGCGGGTAGACCAAGAGTTTTCGTCTCCATCACCACTTGCGTAATAGTGTAACCAGCCCATTCCAGCTACCGCTTCCACCTCAAAGAGACGAGGAGTACCGTTATAACCAGCAAACAGATTCATCAAGTTCACCTTACCCAATAAACTGACATCCGAAGCATCAAAAGCTGTTTTACTTTGGGTCGTGTTAACATATCCCATACCCTGAAACCCTAATCCGAAAATAGGAGTTAACTGTTTCGATATTCCAATTCCGAACGCAGGACGCATCCCTTTAAAAAAAGCATTATGGGTGAGAGGGGTTACCGCACCCGCTTTTAGTTCTACAGACCAGTTGTCTGTTAATTTTGTACCTTCTACGACAGATTGGGCATTTGCTGTAAATCCACCCAATACAAAAGCTAATAGAATAATAGATTTTCTCATAATCATAAGTTTAAAATATTATGTTTTACCTGCTAAATCATTAGATATGCTTGGTTTAGCCATGTCTAATTTTTTAGTTCATAATTAAGTTCTTTATTTACTTCAAACAACATATTGTATCAAATATTAGTTCACAAGGCAAAAGCCTAATTAACATCTATTGTCTTTTTAGAAAGATAAAGACAGACACTCTTCCAATGAAAAAGAACAGTAATAGGGGTAAGTTAATCCGTAATTCATATACAAGTAAATCACAAATTCTGCCGTATCTTTGCAATATCATAAAGAAATAAGTAAAAAGATTATTTATAAAAACTGTTTGGTATGTATTTAGAAAATATTTATTCGCCTGAAGATGTAAAAAAACTATCGATTGAAGAGCTTAATAAATTAAGCGGTGAAATCCGTGCCGCACTTCTGCAAAAGCTAAGTGAACATGGCGGACATTTCGGCCCCAACTTCGGAATGGTAGAAACGACAATTGCCCTACACTATGTATTCAACTCGCCCAAAGACAAAATTGTATTTGACGTATCGCACCAGAGTTATGTACACAAGATGTTGACCGGTCGTAAAGACGCTTTCCTCAATCCGGCCAAATACGACAATGTATCAGGGTATACCGAACCGCAAGAAAGTGAGCACGATTTCTTTATCATCGGACATACCTCTACTTCCGTCAGCCTGGCCAGCGGACTGGCAAAAGGACGTGACCTTACAGGCGGTAATGAAAATATCATAGCTGTCATAGGCGACGGTTCTTTAAGTGGCGGTGAAGCATTCGAAGGGTTGGACTATGTGGCAGAGCTGGGTACCAACATGATTATCATCGTCAATGACAACCAAATGTCTATTGCCGAGAATCATGGCGGATTATACAAGAATCTAAAAGAATTACGTGACAGCAACGGTCAATGTGACTGTAACTTCTTCAAAGCTATGGGACTGGATTATATGTATGTAAATGATGGCAACAATGTACAGGCATTAATCGAAGCTTTCTCTAAAATAAAAGATATCCAACATCCGATAGTAGTACACATCAATACTCTCAAAGGTAAAGGCTATGCACGTGCCGAGCAAGATAAAGAGACTTATCATTGGCGTACTCCATTCAATCCGGAGACCGGAGAAGCCAAAGTAAACGATGAAGAAGAAGATTATAGCGAAGTAACCGCCCAATACCTGCTGCAAAAGATGAAAGAAGACCCGCGTGTAGTAACAATTACTTCGGGCACTCCCGCTGTTCTGGGCTTTACTCCGGACCGTCGGCAAGAAGCAGGCAAACAATTCGTAGATGTAGGTATTGCTGAAGAACACGCGGTAGCACTTGCTTCGGGCATTGCAGCCAACGGTGGAAAGCCGGTTTATGGAGTTTACAGTACATTTATCCAACGCTCTTACGACCAACTTTCACAAGACCTCTGCATCAACAATAATCCGGCTGTCCTGCTCGTATTCTGGGGTACATTATCCGGAATGAATGATGTGACACATCTCTGTTTCTTCGATATTCCGGTCATCAGCAATATTCCCAATATGGTTTATCTGGCACCGACTTGCAAAGAAGAATATATTGCCATGTTAGAATGGAGCATCCGTCAAAATGAACACCCTGTTGCCATCCGTGTTCCGGCTACCGAGGTTATTAGTTGCGGAGAGCCGGTGGACTCCGATTACAGCATTCTTAATCGCTATAAAGTCACTCATCGCGGTTCGAAAGTCGCAATTGTAGCTTTAGGCTCATTCTATGGATTAGGACAGTCGGTCGCATCACTCCTAAAAGAAAAAGAAAATATTGACGCGACACTCATCAATCCGCGTTACATCACCGGAATAGACAGCGAGCTCATGAATGAGCTGAAAGCCGACCATGAATTAGTAATCACGTTAGAAGATGGTACCTTGGATGGTGGATTCGGCGAAAAGATTAGCCGCTATTATGGCACTTCCGACATGAAAGTTCTCAATTACGGAGCCAAAAAAGAATTTGTAGACCGTTATGATCTACAGGAATTTCTTCGTGCCAATCACCTGACGGATGAACAGATTGTAGAAGATATCACTGCACTTATCAGATAAAGCATACTACCAATTCACTATATACTCTTATAGGTTGATGTAATTGTCATAACAGACAGTATACATCAACCTATTCTTATTTTTCAACTATTCAATCAAATAAAAAACAAAACAATTGTTTGGTTTTCATGTTTTTCATTTATCTTTGGAACACAAAAACAGATTAATTGTGATTGCGACTAACAACTACACATTATTAAATCTTTATATTTTATGATTATGAAAAAATTTCTATTTATCCTGACTGTCATTGCCGGACTTTTCGTGAGCAATGCCGAAGCACGTATGAAAATCAGAATTCCGGTAGACAACAGTATCCCGAAAGTTGCCGCTCTTCCGGATAGTTCTTATTACAAAACAGATGAAGGCGCTCATTTGGATTTAGGGTACATCGAAGAAGACGGAAAACGTACTTTAGTACTCTTCTCAGAATCGAAGCCCGACACTTATTATGAAATTTCAGACGAATACGCAGAAGTCATTAAAAAAGACTTGAATGTGGAAGAACTGAGCATCCTTATCCCCACTCCTACATTTTGGGACAAATGGGGTGGCAGTATTCTTTTCTATGGATTTGCCGCTTTAGTGGTCATCGGCATAATAAGCTATCTGAAAGATTTCATTTTCGGCCTTTTAGGACTAGGAAAGAAAAATAAAGAAGAGAATGAAGAAGAAGAATAAACCGGAACTATTAACTATATAAAAGAATAAGGGGTGTGTCATAAATGAATTATGGTACACCCCTCATCTATAGCAAATCTATCTATTTCTTTTTACTATCAATCTCTTTCAACAATTCGCCAACTGCTGCCTTCAATTGTATATCCTCACCTTTTACAACAGTTTCCGGACTATTAGCCACCTTAATATCAGGCTCCAACTGAGAATTTTCCAGATAGCTACCGTCAGCCAAACGATAACCGACAATAGGAATACCGAATACTAACGAAGGATCCTGCAAAGTCTCCCAAGAAACACTGGTCATCGTTCCCGGTACAGGCATACCGACGAGCCTGCCGATATTCCGGTGTTTATATACCCAAGGAGTACCGTGCGCATTCGAGTAATTCGCTTCACATTGCAACATAATGGAAGGTTTATTCCAACGACGGCTCGGCATATCACAAGCTTCACGCCCACGTACTACCTGCGTGAAATATTTCTGCCCGCTGAACAAAATTTCAATCTCTTCATGCAGTCGGCCTCCACCGTTGAAACGAGTATCGATGACAATCCCCTCACAGTTGTTATATTTACCCAGAATATCAGAATAGACAGTACGGAAACTTCCGTCACCCATAGACTGTATATGCACATATCCCAATCTTCCGTTCGACCATTTTTCCACTTCCGCAGCACGTTGTTTTACCCAACGGTTATACAACAGTCCGTTTAAACGCCCACCGGAAATAGGCATAACCACCTCTTCCCAACGCTCTTTACTCTGCGGATCGTATAGTGAAATCAATGTTTTCTTGCCTGCTTTGTTGTTCAGCAAAACAGTAATATCATTTTCCTGAGAAATTTCCTGTCCATTGATTTTCTCAATAATGCATCCTTCCTTTACTTTGGTACGGGAATGATCAAACGGACCTTTCTCTATCACTTCAGCAATTCTCATGCCTTTTCCCCGATATTCCCAATCGAACAAAAGCCCCAAATTAGAAGTAACATCTCCCTTACCGTTGGCAAAATAACGGCCTCCGGTATGGGATACATTCAACTCGCCCAGCCACTCACTCAGCAATTCGGCAAAATCATAGTTATTGTCGATATGAGGAAGGAACTTACGGTAAGCCGCACTCATCTCATCCCAATTCACTCCGTGCATATTCAAGTTATAGAAGCGTTTCTGCTGTTGCTTATATACATGGTCAAACATAGCTTCCCGTTCGGCAGCCAAATCCATCTTCATCTCCGCTTGATAACTAATCGGTTTCAACGCATCCGACTTTGCATCCATCTTCTGCATATTCCTACTGCCCAACAAGAATATATTTCCATCTTTATCCATAGATAAGGAAACCCAACCGGTATTGAGCTTATGCAGACGCTTTGTCTCCTTTTCACGAAGATTCATTTTCCAAAGGTCATAACCACCTTCAAAAGCAGAAAAATAGTAGAGGTTCTCTCCGTCTTTTGAGACAATGGCGCTACCTAAATCCGAAGAATTGGGTGTCAAGCGGACAATGCGGTCCTCAATACCTTTCAACTCTACTACAATCTCTTTTTTACTTTCCTTATCTTTGTCGGACTTACCGTTGTCTCCATCTTTATCTCCATCTTTCTTTTTATCTTTACCGGCGTCCTTTTTCTTTTCATTCTTTTTCTTCTCGTCTTTCTCTTTCGCCTTCTTCTGTTCCTTTTCAAACTCTTTGAGTAATTCGAAATCCTCCTTGCTCAACCGATAACGATCGTATGCATCCTGGTTCAGGAATACCAGCATAACATCCTGTTGTGAACCCCACGAAGCGTGGGCACGCATCCCGTAGCGTTCCGTTTGGAAAAGAACAGCGTTCCCGTCAAGTACCCAACGCGGAGAACCGCTCATATAACCGCTATTTGTCAGATTAGTGATTGCTCCTCCTTGCGCACTGACAATACCGATATCAGAATACGGATCATGACGGTTTCCTATAAATTCCAACGTAAACCATTTGCCGTCCGGCGACCATTCATAATCAAACCCGCCCCCTGTATTGTACCATGTAGATCCATCCGTCACCTGACGTACTTTCTTCGTCTCCAGATTGAGTACCATCAGACGGTTGCGGTCTTCGATAAAGGCAATCTCCTTCCCATCCGGAGAATATTGCGGATATCTGCGTTCCACTGTTTTAGAGGGGAGTAACACCTCTTCCTCAATAAGAGTTGCATTGGGAAAATTAGGATCTTCTTTACGTATAATCTTTGCCATATACAGTTGCCAGTTGCCTGTCCGTTCGCTGGCATACACCAACGTCCTATTGTCCGGAGCAAACGAAAGGCCCGATTCTCCGGCAGGTGTATTGGTTATCTGCTTAGTTGTCGGATAATTAGTTGACGTAACGAAAACATCGCCACGAACGATGAACGCTACCTGCTTGCCATCCGGAGAAACACAGGCGGAAGTAGCTCCCTGTGAGAATCTGAATGATGCGATATCCTTGTCATCATCACGGACAAGTTCCACTTTCACCTTTTGCGGACGGGAGTTCGGCAGTTGCGTATAAAGTTCCCCATCGTATGCATAGCACAAGGTTCCCTTATCACTGACAGAGAGAAAACGCACCGGGTGAGTACGGAAAGTCGTTACAGGCTTCACTTGCTGCGGAGCATTCAATGGGAAAGAATATACATTGAATGAACCTCCATTACGTTCGCTCAGAAAATACACAGACTTCCCGTCGGGAGCGTAAACCGGATTACGGTCTTCCCCGTTGCGGTTCGTCAGATTAGTATGTTCTCCTGTTTGAGTATCGTACAGCCAGATATCTCTTGCGATGGATGACGTATGGTGTTTTCTCCATTCGTCTTCAAACCCTTTACGGTCCTGATAAAGGAAATTACTCCCGGCCTTGTCAAAACAAACCCATTCGGCAGGAGTACCCAAGACTTGTTCGGTATTCCCCCCCTCGACAGGCACTCTATACAGTTCCGTCATAGCACTTGTAGGAAACAATGCACTGGTTGCCGGATCTTGAATGGAAGCGGAAAAAAGCACATACTTCCCATCCGGTGTAAAGGTGGAGGGAATTTCCGAAGCAGAATGATAAGTCAGTCTCCGGGCAGCACCTCCATCGGCAGACATAATAAAAAGGTCAAAATTCCCATTGCGGTCGCTGGCAAAAGCAATCTGCTCTCCATCGGGCGACCAGACCGGATTGGCTTCATAAGAGGCTTGTGTTGTTAATTGGACGGCAGTTCCTCCTTGTGCGGATACTTTGTAGATATCGCCTTTATAGCAAAAGACTATTTCGCTTCCATCGGGCGAAATACGCGCGTCGCGCATCCATAAAGGAGTTACAGCAGCATAGCCGACGGATACTGCGGCCAGCGCAAACGATAAACAAGTGATAAGTTTCTTCATATTTAATTAGTCTATATTTATGCCTAAAACAGTCCTTCTAAATAACTCTTCCTGTGTGATTATAAAATATCCTGTCACCAAAATCCTTACAGAAAAAAGCGTACTTGTCTACTCCCGTACAATGGCACACTCCTATCTGACGAGGCATATACCGTTGGAGATAATCTGAAATCACATGATATTTTTGCTCTTCCGCATTATGGATATGAAAACCGCCCAAAAGCAGCTCACAAGGGAGACCGGGAAATGCGTTCCGTATCGTTCGCAATATATTAGTGATTCCTCGATGGGAACAGGCACTCAGCACAGAGAAACTTTCATCGCCGACCAGCGCCACCGCCAGTTCATCCTCAAAAGTATCGGGAATCTTATTGCCGTCATCTTGTTGAACAAAGAACCGTTCAAAATGAGTATCTTCCTTATCTTCGATTTTTATCGATGGAAACAAGACAACTCCCGGAAGCAATTCCGTCCGTTGGTCAATAAAGCGAAAACGGGATAAGTCGAACGTTTCGGTATGCTTAATTCCATTTTCACGATCATCCTTAAATTTAGGTAAGAAAATGCTACGCTTGCACACAACTGTTGCAATGGTATTCAATTCCAGAAAATGACGCAAACCTCCCGTATGGTCACTATGCCCATGAGAGAGTATCAGATAGTCTACTTCCCGCAAGTCGATGTGAAGCAGACGGGCATTGCTAATGAATAAATCCGATGCACCTGTATCAAAGAGTAATTTATGTTCTGCCGTTTCAATATAAAGAGAAAGCCCATGCTCTGCCTGTAGCTTGCGCCCATAAACGCAATTCTCCACCAGAGTGGTTATTTTATAATTCATAATAATGTACTTTTAGATAGATATTGCACATGACAAAAAGTTCTGCCACAAAATTATAACAATTCCGTAGCAGAACAAACAATCCAGACTATTATCTACTAAAATAATTGGTTTTCGTCAAATACGTTTTCCCATTTCGTAGGCTTCCTTCATATGTGGAGTATCTTTAATCTCCCCTACTTTCCAAGCACCTACCCCATAGACAACCCCTTTTTCCTGCGGTGCTTCCAGACAGTCGAGGAACCCACGAAAACCATCAATAGTGCGTTCCATCATCGCTTTACTGTTTTCAGCTGCCGCAATGATAAAATAAAATTCCTTGTTGCTTATTTCCGTATACCGTGCGCAGCAGCGATCGATCATTATCTTCATTTGTCCGCACATAGTATAAAAATAAACCGGTGTTGCCATTACGATGACATCGGCGGCAATCATCTTCTCCACAATCTCAGCCGCATCGTCTTTCTGCGGACAAGGTTTTCCGTACATACTGCAAACACTGCACCCCGTACAAGGATGTACCGTCTTATCTTTCAGAAAAATCTTTTCCACTTCATTACCCTCTTCAAGAGCACCTTTCATAAACTCATCACAAAGTACGTCCGAATTTCCACCTCTGCGTGGACTGGACGAAAGTATCAGAACTTTTTTAGCCATAACTTTACTATTTTATATTTTCCGAATCCTTTTATCAATGATTCACTTTGCAAAAATATGGAAATAAAAGTATATCGAATGTAGACAAATTACAGAGAAAGATACCCGAATTACAGATATACATCAGCAGAGTAACCGCAAAACAACGAAGTCTCATACTTCCCAAAATTTCCATCCCTTATTAGCACAAATGTACACCACATATGTCCGTACATTATAATTAGGAAACTTTTTCTTAGTGTCTTCACCGTATCTTTTCACCTGTTCCACGTGCTCGGGAAGAGGCTCGGAAAGTACAAGCATCTTTTCAGCTTCTTTCATACGATAATATTTAAATTCGACCACACGATCATCCGTATGGTAATCTGTACCGGGAATACCGGTCATTTCAAAGTCTGATCGGCCTGCTGAATTATTCTGTTCGATGGCAAAGGTATAACAGCTACTTAAATAACGCGATACCAGTTCGTAGAAAGAACACCGGATAAAGTTTTCATTGATCTTATCAAAAACCTGTGCTGGAAATTGTCCCAAATATTGTTCGAAATAATTCTGAACGAGTGGTTCCAAGCTTCGATTGGAATCATAGTGCCGATACACAGGAACATAACGTTGTGCATTGCCTTCTATTTTGTTCAGTTGATTATAGTAGTCCATGTATACACTACGCATCGTCATATTAGGCAATGTGGTCACAAATTTATCCTTCAACGTCGTCATTCCCAAATAAAACAAACTAATGGGATAAAACTCTTTATCAAAAAACTTTTTCTTATTAAACTTACCGGCAAGATCAGCCACATTATAAGGCAATTCATCGTCAATTACCAATGCATCCAACATCGCTTTCGCATTATCCAGCGAAAGAGTCAACCGACGAATCCAATGAATGTCAGTACGTAGATTTTCATCTACCAATTCGTCCGGAATACTACCGGCATTGGCTGCAAATTTCTTGAAGAAGTAAGTAAGGATAGTGGCATTGAATAACCGATCTCCATTCGGACGGAAACGATAACCATCATAGTTACTCACTATTAGTTGCCATATTTCGTCAAAGCGATCCTGTCCCGTAGAATACTTATCAAGCACATAACGTAGATACGTTTCAGTTTCTTCGTATGTAAACCCAAGCATATTCAGGAAATTAGGCTCAAAAGTCAATATCTCTGCAATATTATATCCACTAGTCAAATCATCCATAGTGACAGGCAGCACACCTGTACAAAAACAAGTACGGATACTCCCCTCACCAATACCTTTTTTAATTACTTTAAAAAAAGTACGCAGAAAGCTGTCATTAGTAGTAACTTCTTCATAGAGTGGATCATTATAGGCAGTAAGTAATTGATTGGTGAAATTATCATATTCATCAATCAAAATATAAACTTTAGGCAGTTCGTGAGAGCGGGCGTAAGTAAGCACTTCTTCCAACATTTTAGATGCATCCCCGCGATTGGTAAATTCAAAATCACCAAACAAATCACGATTATGTGCTACCATTACTTCTACCGGACCGCAATTCAGGTCATTAAAATTCTGTGCCAGCCCTTGAATATGGTCTGACATTACCATTGCGGAGAAGTCATAACGGATTATCATATAACGGTTATGTTCTTTTGTCGGATGGTTTCCAATCCACGTGTCACCAAACAGTTCTTCAAACCGATGCGCTTTCGTACGGTCATAATAGCAAGCTAGAGTAGAGACTAACAAACTCTTTCCAAAGCGACGGGGACGCAGAAATACAGGAGCCTTATAATCTTCAAGCTTAGCTATATATTGGGTCTTATCTACGTAATAGAAACCACGTTCACGCATTTCTATGAAATCTGCTACTGCATAAGGAATTGTTATACTTGCCATAATCCTACTGTTTTTTCTATAGACAAACAAAGGTACAAAATTGTTAGCAATAACAAGAAGAAATCTTTGAATTGATTGTTATTGCTCTTGTTTCCAAACATAAAACACGGCTCTTCCAGCTCCACGTTTACGAAGAATCCCTTTCTCAATGAAAGTATTCAAATCATCTATTGCTTTCAGCCGGGAAAGTCCGGTCAAGCTACTATATTCCAGCCGGGTAATACCACCGTTACTTTTCAGAAATTTCTGTAAAAGCTGCTGGCGTTGCTCCATAGAAAATTCCACTTTTTGAGAAGAGTGTTTGGATTTATCCACACGTTCCAACTCTATCTCACGCTTAATCTTCCTTTTGAACTCTTTGGAAGTGCGCAAATGTACATTATCAAAACAGATTGATTCGGCACGAATCTCCCGTTTATTCATCACTTTATGCGTACATTTCAAAGAGATGCTGAAATAACCAAGCTCGCCAAGTTCGACGGTATATCCTTCTGATAGAGCCTCAGCCAGTTCGTCTATCACCACTCCTACCACCGCATCTATAACATTATAATTAAAAGTCTGGGAAGAACGGGACACACGTTCCAGAAACTCTTTTTTCGAGTAGGTTCCGCTTGGAACGATACGGGCGTGTAGTGGCTTTTGTTCACCGGTATTAGCAGGATCCGGCGTTTCATACAAATCATATTGGGCACTCATAAGCATATTTTTTATTAGTTCATACATTTATTACTTCTACTGCATAGATTTAATCTCTATTCATTAAACTTTAATCATCAGTCTATATAAAATTAATCGTCTGACAACTGTATCTTTTTCGTATGACAACTGTAAGACGAAAAGATAACAATTGTCAGACGAAAGTACAACAACTGTCAGACGATTAATTCATCGCATACAAAGATATAACTTTATGAGATACAACCATTAAGTTTTAAGCAAAAACATGGTTAGTAATAGAGATATTACTTATCTTTGCTTGAATTAACAGTTGAGGCTTATGGGAAATAAGCCTTTCATATCTGGTGCTGCAACATCGGGTGATTTAAAAGCAACAACAATGAGAAAATCTTCTTCCTCTCTAAATAGACTCCGAGAAAAATGCAAAGATTACTTAGTCTCTGTACTCATATTCATTTTACTTCTATGTCTGCTGATACTCTTCAGATGCAAATCTCGTAACGGACGTATAAGAGAACATCGAGAGAAAATAAAAACAGCGAAAGTTATGTCGGAAATCCGGGCTATTGAATCGAATAAACACCCTGTATATACCTTTCAGGGAAAAGATAAGACGCTCGAACTTCCTATGGAAATTACTGATAAAGGAAAACTTGTATCTGTCATAGTGAACGGTAGTAAAACCTGTTTTCAACTATCAGATGAAAATAGTGAATTCACTGTCTCTCCGCAAGGTGTATTAGCATGGCATGAAGCGGGAGTACTGACAACCGAAGAAATAGGCGGAGAAGAAACCATAAGGCAACTAAAGGAGAATACAGTAAACGACAGTCTCACTGTGCATCTGTTTAATATTCGAATCGGCAATTGTGTACTGCCGGAAGTTAATGTCAGAATCACTCAGACACAAGAATTTCCTTATCTCATGGGGATAAAGGCTTGGAATATGTTATTATTGTCTTTGGCGTCAGACAAAGAGTAGTAAATTTTGAAGAACAAACAATTAGGAAATACACAAAAATGTTATCTTTGCCCGTGATTTATTCACAAGAACGTGATAAAGTAAATTCTAACTATTTAATAAAAAAAACTATGATCAGATTAAATGTTTTTGTTCGTGTAAACGAATCCAACCGCGAAGAAGCGATAAAAGCGGCAAAAGAACTGACTGCCTGCTCTTTAAAAGAAGAAGGATGTATTGCTTATGATACTTTCGTAAGCAGCACGCGTCCTGACGTTTTCATGATTTGCGAAACTTGGCAGAATGCCGAAGTATTAGCAGCACACGAAAAATCTCCTCATTTCGCTCAATATGTAGGTATCATTCAGAAATTGGCTGAAATGAAATTGGAAAAATTTGAATTCTAAATGAATAACGAGGCTGTTCTCGAACAGCCTCGTTAACCGCTATTCCTTATCTCCCCGAGTAGAATTAGTCGAGTTTCTTATGGATGAATGTTCCTTCAATCCAATAAGTTACGTGATTCGATTCAAATTTCAACAAGACATAGCCGGGATCAGTGGGGCCACCGGGAAAATGATCGATAAACCAGTCCTGCCAAAGTTCCTGCTTCATCTTTTCGTCAGTTACAACTTCCACTGTCCCCGTTAACGCTACGCTGTCTCCTTTATCCTGAAAACATAATCCCGCTTTCGGATTCGATAAGAAATCAATTGTTTTTAATGAATCTGCTCCGGTAGACATCCAAATAGTGGAAATTCCTTCTGCCAGGATTTTGCTCATCGGTACAGGGCGGGGATAACCTTCTTTATTCACAGAAGCAAGGGTAACTACTTCACATCTCTGCAACAATTCTGTTGCTTTCTCTTTCATTGTTTTTGTGGTCATAAGCTGATTGTTTTTTATTAACCCTGCAAAGGTAACGGCATATCTTCCCATTCTATTGTAAAAAAGCGACTTTTACCTATCTATCTTTGTGGTTCGATATAAGTAAGTGTAGTTTCTTCCGGAACGGTAAGGGAAAGAAAAGACGCAGGAGTATTGCCGGACATCGACTTAATCTCTTTTGAAAAATGCGCTAAATCATAATATCCTGCATCGACTGCCGTAGTCAACAGATTGGCTGATGTTGTGGTTCTCAATAATTCCACAGCATTCTTAAATTTGACAATACGGCTGTATTCTTTAGGAGTAAATCCGGTATAATGCTTGAACTTTCTCTCAAAATGACGCTGACACAAACAGACGTCATCCATCAAGCTGCGAACTGAACGTTTTCCTCCGGAATGATTAATCATGTTCACTGCCATAGCGACGTGCGAATCTGCAGGCCGATAATGGCGCGCCAAATATGCCAGCAAATATTCCTCCACTACTCGTATTCGATCTGCAATATGCTTCTGCTCACACAGTCTTTCAATAAAAGTATCATCAAAAACAGCCTTCATCTCATTGGCATTGATTCTACTATTCACAAACTCATGCAGAGGCAGGTTTGTAAAACAAGAGAGCCCGCAAGGTAAAAAACGAACGCCAAACATATGAACCGATTCTGCATAAGTGACGAGTTCCGAATATTTTGTCATAGGTCCTACAAAATAGGAACGATAGGGTTGCATCATCAGACTTCCTTCTTCAACAGCATTAGCCACCTCTCCCAGCGTAAATATAAAATCGGTACAACCATCCGGCAGAATATGGATGCGCATACCATAATCCGGATTACCCTTAAACTCCCAATAGTTATCAATATAGGGAACAAGTAAATGAGAAGGCTGATATTCTGTATACATGGATATATTTTGCAAACAAATATAGAGAGAATAAATTCTAATTCATACATTTGTATCTCAAAATAAAAAAATAAATGAGGAATTTTGCTGCTATCGACTTTGAAACAGCCAACGGCAAACGTACTAGCATATGCAGTGTTGGTGTTGTCATTGTAAAGGAAGGAAAGATTATGAACAAAATCTATCGTTTGATTCGTCCTGCCCCCAACTACTATACCCAATGGACGACAGCTGTCCACGGACTCACGTACGATGACACGATAGAAGCGGATGATTTTCCAGAAGTATGGGCGGAAATCAAACCGCTGATAGACGGTTTGCCACTGGTAGCTCACAACAGCCCTTTTGATGAGGGTTGCCTTCGTGCGGTTCATGAACTGTATGGAATGACTTATCCTCCATATAAATTCTATTGCACCTGCCGCGCCTCTAGAAAAGTGTTTGGAAAAGAACTCCCGAATCATCAATTACACACAGTAGCCGCCCGGTGCGGATATGACCTGACCAACCATCACCACGCATTGGCAGATGCTGAAGCTTGCGCACAAATAGCTTTGCTTATCATTCCCGAACCGAAAAAAAACAAAATCGAGTAGGAGGAAAACGAGAGACCTACCCGATGACAGGTAAGTCTCTTTCTTTTTTTTGAATGGGCAAATTTTTGTTATACGCCTACTTGAAGAGTAAATTCAAATCTATTGATAGGAACTCTTCAAAGGATAAGCCTCCGGAACCGACCACAAAGGCCCTATACGGATGGTAAGCTTTTTCAAATTTAGGCAAGCCATTGTTGGTGGTTCGTCTTCCGCTTTTAACCTCGATGGCGATTGTCTTGCCTCTTCTATGAAGCACAAAGTCAACTTCGTCGTGGCTATCACGCCAGTAATAAGCCTTGTAATCACAAATCTGTGCCTGACTTACAATATAGGCACCAACTGCTGATTCTACATAACGCCCCCAAGCTTTAGGATCTTCAGCCATTTCCGTGAAGTCCTTATCAGCATACACGTTGCGCAAAGCGTTGTTATGGACTTGAAATTTAGGAATTGAGTTGTATTTGCGAGCATCGTCTTCGGCATACTTCTGTAAACCACACAGCAAACCACATTCATCCAAAAAATGGAGGTAACTAGCCAGCGTGGTGACATTGCCTACATCTTGAAGCTGAGCGGCCACTTTGGTAAGAGACAGTAGCTCGCCACTATAACTACTACCGAGTTCAAACAGTTGGCGGAGTAGTTGTGGCTTCATGATTTTTGTATTCATCAGCACATCCTTCGAGATGGATGGTTCAACCAAAGAGTCTTTGACGTAGTTTCGCCAACGACGCTCATCGGTGATATAAGATGCTGCGCCCGGATACCCACCAAAATAGACATATTGGTAGAGATTCCAACCGAAGCATTCTCTCATTTCAGGGAAAGTCCAATGTGTCAGCCGAATTAGCTCATATCTGCCGGCCAATGATTCGGTGAGTCCCTTTTCGATTAACATGCGTGATGACCCCAATAATACGACTATGAGCTCACGTTTTTCACGGGTATCTCTGTCCCATTCAGCCTTTACAGTCTCGCTCCAGTTGTTTATCTTTTGTATTTCGTCTACCACCAATAGGCGTTTCCCTTCCCCACGTATGTCCATACGCATACGAGCTGTCTGCCATACACCTGCCAGCCAGTCTGCAGATGCACCTACGACATCATCAGCCGAATAACTGTCATAAGGCATATTGCAGACTTCAAGGACTTGACCAATCAATGTGGACTTACCCACTTGGCGTGGCCCAACAATAACCTGTATTTTTCCGCGAGGTTCATTAATGCGTGCCATCACTTCTGAATATTGTTCTCTTTTATATCCCATCATCTATAAAATGTTTATTCACTTGAGCAAAAATGTTCAATCCATTAAATAAAAATGTTCAATCCATTACAAATGGTAAGGCTTTTCTCTAATAATGAATATTTTTACACGAACAATCCATCTGCTTTTTTATCTATTTTATGGCTTAGCTGGAAAATCAATCCATCCTGCTCCCAATTACAATACACAATGGACAACGGCTATTCACGGATTAACTTATGATGATACGATAGAAGCGGAAGAAGGCAAATAAAAAACACTACAACTATTATTTCAATCAATAATAGCCGTAGTGTTTGATAATAAAGTGCTAACTATGTACTTCGATTAGAGGATAGACTTGGCGATACCCATTTCCAAGCCGCGAAGTTCCGCCAAGCCGCGAAGGCGACCTAAGCATGAATATCCAGGATTTGTTTTCTTTTTCAAGTCATCAATCATCTGATGTCCGTGGTCGGGACGCATGGCGATAGAGCATTTACGACGCTGTTGCAAAAGAATAAAAGCCTTCATTACGTTGTACATATCTACATTTCCTTCCAAGTGGTTGGCTTCGTAGAAGTTGCCTTCCTCATCACGCTGCGTACTGCGCAAATGCACAAAGTTCACACGGTCGCCAAAACGTTCCATCATACCTGCAAGGTCATTATCGGCACGCACACCGAAAGAGCCTGTACACAAACAAAGACCGTTGGACTCATTAGGTACGGCTTCAATCAGTTTTCTGAAATCTTCTTCCGTACTCAGAATACGCGGCAATCCTAAAATTGTATAAGGAGGATCATCCGGGTGAATCACCAGCTTCACTCCCACTTCATCGGCAACAGGGGCAATTTCTTTCAAGAAGAAAATCAAGTTGGAACGAAGTTTTTCTGCATCAATATCATTATAACGGTCCAAAGCTTCCTGGAACTGTTCCACTGTGAAACTTTCTTCCGAACCGGGCAGTCCGGCAATCATATTGCGAACCAGCAGTTTCTTATCATCCTCGCTCATTTGCTCGAAACGGGCTTTAGCCTTAGCTATTTCTTCCGGAGTGTAGTCTTTTTCCGCATTCGGACGTTTCAAGATGAAAAGATCGAAAGCTATGAAAGCCGCCTTTTCAAAACGGAGTGCTTTAGAGCCGTCCGGCATTGTATAGGCAAGGTCCGTACGTGTCCAGTCCAATACAGGCATAAAGTTGTAAGTAACTACCATTACTCCACATTTTGCCAGATTACGGATACTTTCCTTATAATTCTCAATATACTTCATGAAATCACCGGTCTGCGTCTTGATATGTTCGTGTACGGGTACACTCTCTACAACAGACCATGTAAGTCCTACTTCTTCAATCATCTGCTTGCGCTTCATGATTTCTTCTACAGTCCATACTTCGCCATTCGGAATATGATGAAGGGCATTTACTATACCGGTAGCGCCTGCTTGCTTAATATCCCATAAGCTCACCGGATCATTAGGACCGTACCAGCGCCAGGTTTGTTCACATAAATACATATTGCTAAATAAAAAATTAAAAGTTAAAATTAGATTGAGAATGCGTCAAATCCACCATCGATAACAGCTACTGTACCTGTTACGAAGTTAGAGGCATCACTAATCAGATAATGAATGGTTCCGTAAAGGTCTTCCGGTTCACCGAAACGATTGAACGGAGTATGCGCAAGAATAGTCTTAGAACGGTCAGTCAGTGAACCATCCGGATTCGTCAACAATGTTCTGTTCTGTTCTGTCAGGAAGAATCCGGGAGCGATAGCGTTTACACGCAGACCATTACCGAATTTCAAAGCCAGTTCACCAGCCATGTATTTGGTAAAGTTAGCGATCGCTGCTTTCGCTGCACCGTAACCTACGACACGGGTCAACGGACGAAGAGCCGATTCAGAACAGAAGTTTACGATAGACCCCTTTTTCTGTTCAACCATGACTTCAGCAAATACCATTGTAGGCAATACTGTACCGAACAGATTCAAATCCACTACTTTCTTGAATGCGTCAATCTGCAAGTCAAAGAATGTCTTGTCCGGTGCGATTGTAGCACCTGCCATATTACCACCGGCAGCATTCAACAAAACATCAATACGTCCATACGCTTTCATTATTTCCACTTTGTTGCCTTCCAGAACTTCTTTGTCCATTACATCTGTATAAAGGAACTTAGCTTCGTTTCCTTCTGCCTTGATACTTTCTACCAATGCTTTTCCAGCTTCTTCACTTCTGTCGAGTACCACTACTTTTGCACCTTCTTTTGCAAGATATGCAGCAATACCTTTACCTAAGATTCCGGCTCCACCGGTAATTACAACTACTTTGCCTTTTACGTTAAATAATTCATTCATAGTTCTAAAAATTTATATGTTTATAGTTTATTGTTCAGATAATACTTCAGATTTTCTCTCAAGAGAATATCAATCGGCATTAAGTTCACCTTTTCCGATTTTTGCTTGAATAACAAATAATTGCATAGCGACTTGATTCCTTCATACCCCTG
The DNA here is from genome assembly GCF_014287315.1 of Bacteroides sp. NSJ-39. Lineage (NCBI taxonomy): Bacteria > Pseudomonadati > Bacteroidota > Bacteroidia > Bacteroidales > Bacteroidaceae > Bacteroides > Bacteroides sp. NSJ-39. Next base: position 119,289 of record NZ_JACOOB010000007.1, read on the forward strand.
TCTTTCAGGACGCTGCGCAATCAGTGCAGTAATAACACCTTCGGAGAGTAATTGGGTATTTCTCTCGATGAGGTCGTAACCTACCAGTTTTACCGCTTGCATCCCTCTCGTCTTCAAGTAATTTCCCAAAATGTAGCAGGTGGAGTTGAATATAATAGCCCCTTTTATACCAGGATTTAACTCGAATATTTCATTGAGCTTGGCAAAATTATATACCGAATCACTGATTTTCAATTCCACTTCATGCAACTTTCCGGAGAATCCGACCTCCTTCAGATAATAACAAAATCCATCTCTACGGTTCTTACCCTGATTGGAATCGTTCTTACCACTATGAACAATCCGTGCCATCAAAATATCTGAGGTGGGCGAAAGCCGATCCGTCAGCAATCGGGCTGCAATGACTCCCGCATCGTATGATTCCGTACCGAAATAAGCCAATTGATGTTGCCCTTCAATATTAGAATCGACATAAACATAAGGAATCTCGTTTCTGTCCAACTCCTGCGAAAGACGAATCACAGAATCTGTAAACAATGTGGCTATTAACACCCCATCCACCTTCTCATCCAATAAATTACGGGTGATATCATCAAAAGTCTTGTTGTTATATTGGTCGAAAAAAAGCTTGGTAATAGTTATATTATATGTTTCCATTTCCGCAGCTACTTTGTCAATACCTTCCGAAATAGCTTCCCAGTATTCTCCTTGAGTAAAAGACGGAATAATGGCAACAAAATGATACTGTTTTTTAGAGGCTAATGACCGCGCCATAAGATTGGGCTGGTAGTGAACCATCTCTAAAATAGCCTGTACTTTCTTTCTGTTTTCCTCAGATACCCGTCCACGATTATGAATAACCCGGTCTACCGTACCGACAGAGACACCAGCCATTTTAGCGATGTCTACAATACGAATATTTGAGAATTCTTTATCCATATAGTAAGAAGTATTTTGTTTTTCGCTGACAAAAGTAAAATGAATTATTGAATTATGCAATAGTGTGTGCGCACACACAACTACATAATAAAGAAGATATACCACTAATATTCAAGTATTTAATAAGAAACAAAGAAATACATTCATGTTGTTAAACATAAGAAATACAACAGAATAATTAATAAAAAGTATATTCCAAAGGAAAGAGAAGTATAAAAAAGAGGGAGTTTTACCCTCAGAAAAGACTGAGAAGAAAGATGAAACGTGTAAAGTGTGCACGGACACACAACTAATATTCAATTTATACAGACAGCAGTTAACCATCATAAAAAACTGGTAATCAACTTAAATGAAGCCGATTACCAATCCTGATTTTCTTATTTTTCCCATTTATCCTTTACCTTACCAGCTACCTTATCAGCTTCCTCCGCTACTTTATTGGCGATGTCAGCTCCGGTTTCCACAGCTTTAACTCCCAAATTCATTGCTTTTTTTTCAGCACAAGCTGCTGCCGCTTCCGCATCACGACCTATACGATGAATCGCATCATAAATGTCATTCTCCAATTGTTTTGCTTTTGCGGTACGTGAGAGGCGATAAGCTACCGCACCTAGAATCGACCCGATTCCGAGTCCAATCCAGAAATTACCATGTCTACATTCCATAATTAAGTTCGTTTTTTAGATTAATAAATTATATAAAATACTACTACTCATCGAGATTTCGAGAACAACGAAGCAATCCATAACACCAGGACAGCACCTACTGTGGAAGTAATCAGACTTCCAATCAATCCGGAAGCCGCAAGGCCGAAAAGTGCAAACACCCAACCGCCTAACACACCTCCAAGAATACCAAGCAATAGATTTATGATAAGACCAAAACCTCCGCCACGCATTATTTTACCGGCAAGAAATCCAGCCACAATACCAATAATGATATACCAAATAAAGCCCATATAATCCTCCTTTTTAAGGTAACAACAGTAAGTGCAAAGAATAGTTCAGCCAATGAAAAATGAATTAACCACAATTTACAATCCTTAGTCTTAAAACTCATATTTCTCTTTACTTTGCAAAAGTTTATGTACCTTTGCGGTCAATTTTTCAGGAACATTTCAATAGATAATAGGTATTATGGTACAAAATCAAGAACAACCTGTAGGGAAAATTACGTTCTCCATTTTAATAGCATTAAGCCTCTCACATTGTCTCAATGACCTTTTACAATCTGTTGTTTCAGCAGCTTATCCGCTATTTAAAGATGATTTAGGACTGAGTTTTGCACAAATCGGTTTTATCACATTGGTCTATCAGCTTTCAGCTTCGGTATTCCAGCCAATTACCGGAATCATTTTCGATAAATATCCCGTTGCATGGTCGCTGCCTATCGGAATGAGTTTCACAATGGTAGGTTTAGTGAACTTAGCATTTTCCAACAATCTCTATTGGATACTATTATCTGTGTTCTTAATCGGAATCGGCTCTTCGGTACTTCATCCGGAAGCTTCCCGTATCACCTTCCTTGCTTCTGGCGGAAAACGCGGACTCGCACAATCACTGTTCCAGGTAGGCGGTAATTTCGGAGGCTCATTAGGGCCGTTATTGGTAGCTTTGCTGGTTGCACCTTATGGACGACAACATCTTTTCATATTTGCATTTGTGGCCGTCGCAGCTATCGTGGTCATGTATCCGATCTGCAAATGGTATAAATCTTATCTGAACCGGATGAAGGCACAAACCGTCAGCGTAAGAAAACCGGTTCTTCTTCCCCTACCTATGGATAAAACTGCTATTTCTATCGGTATCTTATTAATACTGATCTTCTCGAAATACATCTATATGGCAAGTCTGACCAGTTATTATACGTTTTATCTGATTCACAAATTCAATGTTACAGTACAGGAATCACAATTGTATCTATTCATTTTTTTAGTTGCTACTGCCATCGGAACGCTAATCGGAGGTCCCGTCGGTGACCGTATCGGTCGTAAGTATGTTATTTGGGCTTCTATTCTGGGAGCCGCCCCATTCAGTTTACTCATGCCGCACGCCAATCTGATGTGGACTGTTATTCTTAGTTTCTGCGTGGGATTAATGCTTTCTTCCGCTTTTCCGGCTATATTACTTTACGCACAGGAATTGCTTCCGACCAAGCTCGGACTGATATCAGGTCTGTTCTTTGGATTTGCTTTCGGAGTGGCCGGTGTAGCCTCTGCCGTGCTCGGTAATTTAGCAGATAAAACAAGCATTGAATACGTATATAATATTTGTGCTTATATGCCGCTATTAGGATTAGTAACCTTCTTTCTACCCAATTTGAAGAAAAAGAAAATTGATTGGCAACCATAGTGTTTCTTTAAAATTGTAACAAGCCAAATAAAATGCCCCTCAGAAGTTATAATCCGAACTTTTGAGGGGCACTTTATTTTATAAGATGGAATCTTTATAGCCGATATTTAACGGTTTAAGCTACCAATACAGACTCGTCGGACAGAAGTCAAACCTAGTTCCGAATGCTGTGCTTTATATATTTCCGTCACATCTTCCACCAACCAGCATGGCATAGGTCCCAATGAACGGGTATCCGGTTCCGGTCTTTCGGGAGCAGTTAAGTAAAGCTCATGTGTCCTATCTTCATAGTTTACTAAAAATGCAGAATATGATTCTTCACCTATCTGCTTAATTACTTTTTCAAAAGGAGCAGTTATTATTTTAGCACCAGCTGTATTTTCCGCAAGCAATGTCATTTCACCGCCATCTTTAGTGTTATACACAAACCTCACATATCCGGTAGCTTTTAAAAAACCATCGGCAATGACTTGAGCCTCTAATTCTTCTAATGTCTCTTTGTTTGCATCATTAACATTTTCACCTTCAATCTTCACGTATACGGCATTACTCATAAATCTTTGTACAGATTCCACCACTTTAACTCCAATCTTAACGGTCAACCCGTCCGCATCTTTCACTATAAGACTAGTCGTTCCCAGTTTTACGGGAGATATTCTTACCCTATCTTCATCGACCTTCACCGTAGCTATTTGTTCATCTTCTATTTCAGCTGTATAAGGAGCTTTTCCTCCTGTGATTCCGACACTACCGCCACCTACTATGTTTATGGCAGTACTACTAATAGCTTGATCGGGAAAAACGACTTCATCTATCTGATAAAGGAAGAAACGTTCATTATCATCATCACAAGATACGATTCCCAAACCAGAGATTAGAACCATCAATATTGTAATTACGTGTTTCGTTTTCATGCGTACTGAGTTTATTTAATATGTATATTTTATTTTTAAGAGATATCTGTTCACAAAGGTACAAATATTCCGCACATAGTATCCCGATAAGACATTTTTTTTCAGAATAATACAAAAATGACCGGTATGCATCATCGCGACGTATACCGGTCTACAAGTTAAGGTTAAAGTCAAAAAATTAAGAGAGCTATTTATAAGTTAGGATTAGCATTTATTTCTTTTTGTGGAATGGCATACAGGTAATAAGTACTATTTGCTGTAAATGGCGTAGTGTCCGGGAAACGGAGGAACCAATGTCCCAATGGATTCCGTTTGGCGAATCCACCTCCTTCTTGCCAACAGTCTACTTCTGTTTTCTGCATTTCTTCTGATAAAGCAGTACGTTCTACAGCTTTCTGAGTGCGGAGTATGTCCGTAATCCCAAAGCCTTCTCCCCAAAGTTCTCGACGACGTTCCAGCAAGATTTCATTAATCACATCTTCCCGTGATTTTCCCGCCACATCATAATCCACTACTCCGCGAGCATTGCGCAACGTATTCAAAGGAATCACAGCCTGAGATAGTTTCATACCGTCGCGGACATTCGCTTCGGCTTCTATCAGATACATCTCAGCAGCACGCATCAACACCAAATCAGCTGTATCGTCCGCACGCATATGGAACTTTTTATATCCCAGATATCCTTCGCGCATCCACTGAAACAAAGGCAAACGGATGTCACCTTCAACAAAAGTATCTTTCAAATGAGGGTCGGCCATGAAACTGCTGTAAGCTCCGACGTATGTCGCATCCAAATAGTAAAAATTATAACTCGCATCCGATTGAGAAGGGATTTGAGGAAATCCCCATATCCACTCTTGATTGGAGATATTATTGAATCCCTCATATTCGGCAGTAGTCGTCATCAATGAATAGTCCTTACGAGCAGATGCGGCAGCCTTTGCAGCTTCCTCCCACTGCCCGGTCAGCAAATAGGCACGGGCCAGAAGTCCGTTTACCACAGCCAAATCCGGTTTGAACTTCTGGTTATCACCACTCCGAACGTAATTCTTCAAATAATCCTGCGCCAAAGCCAAATCCTCGAAAATACGTTGGTAAACTTGAGCTACCGTTGATTTCCCTTTCGGAACGGTAGTGTTATTGCTCGGCTCAGTATAAATAGGTACGCAAGGCGCATCTTTATCTTTCAAATACGTGAACTGATAATGCTGCACCAAGTGCAGATAGCAAAAGGCACGCAGGACCAACGCTTGCCCTTGAGCCTTCCGGAGTTCTTCCGAATCCCCTTTAATGGAAAGAGCCGTGTTGCAGTTATCTATCGTTTTATACATCAGATACCAGGCAAATTCCGTTCTGCTGTTTGAAGATATAGCAATGTCATCGAACTGATACGAAGAATTGAAACCGTATTTCGGACGGGAAACGACATCACTTGCCATCATGTCATCCAGACACTGAAGCGCACGATAACCGATATTGGCATAAGTACTCGAATAGTCAAACAGATTATACCAGGCACCGTTCACAAGCGCCTCCGCATTTTCGGGCACAGGTACTTTCTCGGAACTCACCGCATCTGTGGGATCTGTATCCAGGAAACTGCTACTGCAACCCGTTGCCAGAAGAAGTCCGGCAATGGCTGCCAGAATAGATTGTATTTTTATTTTTCTCATAATTTAGTCTGATTTAGAAAGCAATGTTAATACCTCCGGAAATAGTCCGCATAGCCGGATAACGATAATAGGTAATTCCGGTAATTCCCTGTTCGGGGTCCAATCCTTGATTCTTGTGAATGGTAAATAAATTATCTCCTTGCACATACACCTGCACACTGCTCAATGCCAGCTTACTGACCCACGGTTTGGGCAGGTTGTAAGAGAGCGTCAGGTTTTTCAGCCGCATATAAGAATTATTCTGCAAGAACCGAGTAGACGCCGAGTTCCAGTTATTGGAAGTCGTACTTAGAGCAGGCACGTCTGTGTAGCGGTTGTCCGGTGTCCAACGTCTTAGGATTTCAGTCGACCAGGCACGTCCTTCCAGGCTACCGTTATGTAGAATCATCGTTATATCACGATTGTAGATATACCCTCCGATACTATAAGCAAAAATAGCAGACAAGTCGAACCCTTTCCAGGAAAGCGACGTATTGAACCCACCATACACTTTAGGAAGCGAGGATTTATTGACATAATAATAATCGGCCGAAGCATAATCACTCGTTGTCACACGTTTGCCCGTCGGATTATCATCAGCGTCCAGTTCATCTGCATACCACAACGGCTTTCCATTGTCCGGATCTACGCCCGCCCACTCTTTCATATAGAAATCATATACCGAGCGACCTACCTGAAGTTTGTTTACTCCACTCTGCGGCATATCTTTCAATGGAAGTTCCGTTACCTTATTCTTATAGTGAGTCAGGTTCATACCCAGCTTCCAAACCCAGCCGTTCTGATTGATAACCGTTCCGTTAAGCACCAATTCGATACCCGTATTCTTCAAAGCTCCCACATTCTCGTCAATAAAACCATATCCCAGAGAGGGAGCAATCGGACGGGAATAAAGCAAATCTTTTGAACGGCGTGTAAAGAAATCGAACGAACCGGAGAAACGGTTATTGAACAGTGAGAAATCCATTCCCAAATTAAAGTTCAGATTCGTTTCCCATTTCAGATTAGGAGTTGCCATACGGTCGGATACCAACGCATTCTCTCCCAAATTGGAAACGATGGAATAAAGTCCCTTACTTGCGTAATACGTACCCAAGTTATCATTTCCCTGCGCACCGTAGCTCATTTTCAAAGTCAGTGCGGAAAGCCAGTCGGAAGTACTTGCCATAAACTCTTCCCGGTCTACACGCCAGGAAGTACCCAACGACCAGAAATTACCCCAACGGGTTTCCGGTGCAAAGCGTGAAGAACCGTCACGGCGGTAAGAAGCCGAGAAGAAGTATTTGTTCCGATAATCATATAACAATTGCGTGAGATACCCCACCAATGCATAATCAATGCGATATCCCGATCCTCCTGTCAACTGAGAGCCGACTACCAGTTCCGGCATATCAGGTTGTGCCATCTTTGAACGTGACGCAGTCAGTTCATCGTAACGATACGAATACGCCTCAATACCGGCAAGAACATTGAAATGATGTTCCCCAATCGTCTTGTCATACGTAGCAATATTATTCCACGTCCAAGAGAAAGTACGGGTATTCATCCGACTGACACTTCCCCCGTTCTCCTTAGCCGGACCGATCTTGGGATTCGTATAATCCAAAGTATTATAGTTTATCAAATCGAAATTGAAACTTGTCTTAAACTTCAATCCCTCGATAATCGTAGCTTCCAGAAAGGTACGGCCGGAAATTTCATCTTTCATACGTTCCGACTTATCCAAAGGCAACGTAGCGGGCAAGTTCCAGTTTGCCATCGAACCGGAAGGACGGTAAGAGCCGAAATCATAGATACGGTCTCCGTTCTCATCCAATTTATAACTGCCGTCGGTATTCATCTCATAAATCGGATAAAAACCCGGCATGGTACGTCCGGCAGTTATCACGTTACTGACTTTAGAGTCGGAAGAAACCGGATAATTCTGCATGGAATGGGCAAAACTCAGATTGACACCCCCTTTCAACCAGGAAGTCATTTCACTGGTAACGTTGGAGCGGATATTGAAACGCTGATAGCCGGATTCAAGCGCAATTCCTTTATCATTCAGATAACCGGCAGAGAAGAAATACTGATTGGCTTTACCACCACCGGAAACACTCAGGTTCAGTTCCGTACGGAGTGCCTGTTGCTCCATAGCATCGCTCCAATCGGAATCCCACAACGGACGTGCACCCTCCACCAATTTGCCATCCGTGCCCACCGGTTGCGCATATTGCGGACCATAAGGATTGGGACCGCCTCCCATCAATTTGGTAACCAAATCTTTGGAGGCCTGCGCTGCAGCGGTCGCCGGAGTATAATCCGGACTTCCGGCATACCGGTTACGGAGTGCTTCCCAATACAATTCAAAATATTGATTGGTACTGACACGATCATAATCACGAACGGCTCGATTGGAACCTCCTAACGAAGCCTTCACTTTCACCGTTGCTTTCGAGTTCTGTTCTCCTTGCTTGGTAGTGATGATAATCACTCCATTAGCACCACGTGAACCATACAGAGCAGCCGAAGCCGCATCTTTCAACACAGTCATCGAAGCGATATCGTCTGGGTTGATAGCATTGACGCTACCGTCAAATGGCACACCGTCCACCACATAAAGCGGAGCACTGGAGGCATTGATAGAGCCGATACCACGAATACGGATTTCCGCATCCGTTCCCGGCTGACCACTTGCCGCACTTGCCTGCACACCGGACACCGTACCTTCCAATACACGGGATACACTGGAAGTCTGCAACTTCTCAATTTCCCCTGCTTTCATGGTCGAAGCAGCTCCGGTAAAGCTATATTTCTTTGCGGTAGCGTAAGCGACTACCATAACCTCATCCAACTCCTTACTTTCCGCTTCCAGCGTAATATTAATCACACTCCGGTTGTTGACCGGTTGTTCCACCGTGCGCATTCCTACAAAACGGAACACCAAAGTTCCGGAGCCGGGAGCCTCAATAGAATAGTTCCCATCAATATCGGTAATAGTTCCGGAGGAAGCTCCTTTCAATTGTACAGAGACACCGGGGAGAGGTTCCCCCTCAGAGATGACCGTACCCGTCACGCGTTTTTCCTGTTGCGCTTCCGCATACAATATGTTTCCTGCAAAAAGCAAAAGAAACACTGCTAATAAACGTAAATAGATTCTCATAATTTTCTGTGACTTTAAATATATTTGCGAGTTATACTAACAGTACATAGAAGTTTATTGTTTAGGAAACAAAACATTTTTTAGAAGATTACTAGCATAAATCAATGAAAGGTCGTACATTCGTGAAACAAAAGACATTCCCAACAGTTATAAGGAACCGTATGGTAAGACAGCTTGTTTTATATATCTCTTTGTTAGTGTCGTTCTCCTTGCAGGCACAGTCTGAAAAGGCGGGTATAACCGTAAACGACAGCATACAGGAAGATTCTGTCACCACCCCCAAGCCAAGTGCCTTCAAGAGAGCGATTAAAAAATTTATGAATTTCAGTGACTTCGACACGCTCTACATCAGCCCCAACCGCTATAACTACGCGTTGATGGCTACGCATTTCAGCAACTTTGAGTATTACTCGGTCACCAGCGAATTTCCTCAACCGCAGAAGCTTAGCTTTTCTCCCAATCCCCACAACAAGATAGGATTGTATTTCGGTTGGAGATGGATCTTCTTAGGATGGTCTGTCGACATTGATGATATTTACCGCAAAACAAACCGGAAAAACAAAGGGACAGAGTTTGATTTGAGCCTGTATAGTTCCAAATTAGGCGTGGACATCTTCTACCGCCGCACGGGAAACAATTATAAAATTCACAAGATCAGAGGTTTCTATGATGAAATACCTTCCGACTACTCCGAAGATTTCAGCGGCTTGAAGGTAGACATCAAAGGACTGAACTTATACTATATATTCAACAACCGGAAGTTTTCTTATCCGGCCGCGTTCAGCCAGTCCACCAACCAACGGCGCAATGCAGGAACATTCATAGCCGGGTTCTCCATCTCAAAACATAATCTCGACTTTGACTACCAGCAACTTCCGGCATATATTCAAGAGAGAATGAATCCCGGCATGAAAGTCAACAAGATAAAATACACCAACGCCAACATCAGTTTCGGCTATGCTTATAACTGGGTATTCGCACGCAACTGTCTGGCTTGTCTGTCGCTCACTCCCGCCATTGCTTACAAGGCCTCCGATGTGGATGCAGAAACGCAGGAGGGGAAAGCATGGTATAGTAAGTTCAATCTGGATTTTCTGCTTCGGGCAGGCGTTGTCTATAACAATGGAAAATATTTTGTCGGCACTTCATTCGTCGGAAAGAACTATAACTATCATCGCAACAATTTCTCCTTGGACAATGGGTTCGGCACTCTTCAGGTATATGTCGGCTTCAACTTCCACCTGCGCAAAGAATACAGGAAAAAGGAAACAAAGCGGGAGTATTAGAAACAGGCAACTTGCTTGCTTATCCAAAGAATCTTTGTACATTTGCCCCGTTTTAAAAGAACAAAAATAGAAAATCAATGAAGCAACAACGCCACATACAGACCACACGTGCCCTTCTTTCCCGTTTCCGCTATTGGGGAAGAAAGAACTATGCCGCTTTTGCGAGTTTAGGACGCGAAGTATGTATCGGACATCTGCATACCAATGTAGTCGATGTTGCCCTTCGTAAGCAGAATGCTGCACAAACTATCCCTTATCATACATTTATGACACTTCAAGAAATTAAAGACCAAGTGCTGGCAGGCATTGATATATCGCCCGAGCAAGCCGCTTGGCTGGCCAATATGGCCGACAGCGAGGCGCTTTACGCCGCCGCACATGAGATTACCGTCGCGCGTGCTTCGCACGAGTTCGACCTGTGCTCCATCATCAACGCCAAATCCGGCAGATGCCCCGAAAACTGTAAATGGTGCGCACAATCCTCCCACTACAAGACGCAAGCCGAAGTCTATGACCTCCTCCCCGCTGAAGAATGTCTCCGACAGGCACAGTATAATGAAGCCCAGGACATCAACCGTTTCTCCCTCGTCACCAGCGGACGGAAACCCTCTCCCAAACAGATTACCCAACTTTGCGACACAGTCCGCCATATGCGGCGACATTCGTCTATCCAACTTTGCGCCTCATTGGGACTACTTAATGAAGAAGAACTGCGTTCCCTACACGAAGCGGGAATTACCCGTTATCATTGCAATCTGGAAACTGCTCCTTCTTATTTTCCCCAACTTTGTTCCACCCACACACAAAAGCAGAAACTTGCCACACTTGCCGCTGCCCGCCGTGTAGGAATGGATATCTGCTGCGGAGGTATCATCGGCATGGGAGAAACGATGGAACAACGGATTGAATTCGCTTTTATTCTGAAGGAACTGAATGTTCAATCCATCCCCATAAATCTGCTAAGCCCGATTCCCGGAACACCATTGGAAAACGAAAAGCCTTTGAACGAAGAAGAAATTCTCCGGACAATCGTCCTGTTCCGTTTCATCAATCCGACGGCTTTTCTCCGTTTTGCCGGCGGACGCTCGCAACTCTCTCCCGAAGCTATGCACAAGGCACTGTATATCGGTATCAACTCGGCTATCGTAGGCGACTTGCTTACCACACTCGGTTCTAAAGTATCGGAGGACAAGAAGATGATTCAAGAAGAAGGTTATCATTTTGCCAGCTCCCAATTTGACCGTGAACATCTTTGGCATCCATATACTTCCACAACCGATCCGCTCCCTGTTTACAAAGTAAAACGGGCGGACGGCGCAACCATCACTCTCGAAGACGGACGGGTGTTGATTGAAGGAATGTCTTCATGGTGGTGCGCCATACACGGGTACAATCATCCCGTGCTGAACCAAGCGGCAAAGGAACAATTAGACAAGATGTCCCATGTAATGTTCGGTGGTCTGACACACAATCCCGCCATCGAACTGGGAAAATTGCTATTACCTTTAGTTCCTTCCTCCATGCAAAAAATATTCTATGCAGATTCCGGCTCGGTAGCCGTAGAAGTGGCCTTAAAAATGGCCGTACAATATTGGCATGCGGCAGGACAGCCCGAAAAGAATAATTTCGTGACCATCCGTTCCGGTTATCACGGTGATACGTGGAATGCCATGTCTGTATGTGATCCGGTGACGGGTATGCACAGTCTTTTTGGTTCAGCATTGCCTGTACGTTATTTTGTCCCGTCCCCCGCTTCCCGTTTTGATGGAGAATGGAATCCGGAAGATATCATCCCTTTACGGGAAACCATTGAAAAACATTCCAGAGAGTTGGCGGCACTGATTCTTGAACCAATTGTGCAAGGGGCAGGCGGTATGTGGTTCTACCATCCGCAATACTTACATGAAGCGGAAAAACTCTGCCGGAAGCATGGCCTTCTTCTGATTTTCGATGAGATAGCGACAGGATTCGGACGGACCGGGAAACTTTTTGCTTGGGAACACGCCGGAGTAGAGCCCGATATTATGTGTATCGGTAAAGCGTTGACCGGCGGATATATGACACTTTCCGCAGTCTTGGCAAGCAATCAGGTGGCAGACACCATTTCCAATCATGCACCGGGAGCTTTCATGCACGGCCCCACTTTCATGGGCAATCCGCTTGCCTGTGCGGTGGCTTGCGCATCCGTTCGCCTGCTGCTCGAATCCGGCTGGCAGAAGAATGTGCAACGAATCGAAAGCCAACTCAAAGAAGAGCTGGCTCCTGCACGGGAGTTCCCGCAAGTAGCCGATGTACGGGTATTGGGCGCTATCGGAGTAATTGAGATGAAGCGTCCGGTGAATATGGCATACCTGCAACAGCGATTTGTAGAAGAGGGTATTTGGGTACGTCCATTCGGTAAATTGGTTTATCTGATGCCACCTTTCATCATTACTCCCGAACAACTAAGTAAACTGACCTCCGGATTACTCAACGTTATTCAAAATTAGTAGTTACCCAAAATCATAAATAATGATATTAGACTCTATCAACCAAGAACTGCTTGTTCTCAAAGAAAAGAAAAACTACCGTTCTCTCCCGCCATTGATTCACGATGGACGGGAGGTTATTCTGAATGGACAACGGATGTTGAATCTTTCCTCCAATGATTATCTCGGACTGGCTAATGATGTATCATTAAGAGAGGAATTCTTAAAGACAATGACTCCCGAAACATTTCTGCCTACTTCCTCTTCTTCCCGATTGCTGACAGGTAACTTTTCCGATTATCAAGCATTGGAACAACAGCTGTCAACTATGTTCGGAGCAGAAAGCGCACTCATATTCAACAGTGGTTATCATGCCAATACAGGGATTCTTCCTGCCGTCAGCAATGCGCAAACACTGATTCTTGCCGATAAGCTGGTGCACGCCAGCCTGATAGACGGAATCAGATTGTCGTCCGCCAAATGTATCCGTTATCGCCACAATGACGCCTCCCAACTGCAACGTTTGGTTTCCGAGAATCACAATCTTTATGCACAAATCATCATTGTTACCGAAAGTATTTTCAGTATGGATGGAGATAAAGCCGATCTTTGCGCTCTCGTCCGATTGAAAAAGAGCTATTCCAATGTTCTTCTTTATGTAGACGAAGCTCATGCCTTCGGTGTACGGGGAGAAAAAGGACTAGGATGTGCCGAAGAACAAGACTGTATCAACGATATAGATTTCCTGGTAGGCACGTTCGGAAAGGCAATCGCCTCAGCAGGAGCTTACATTGTCTGCCGCCAGGTTATTCGGGAATACCTGATTAACAAGATGCGTACCTTTATATTCACCACTGCCCTTCCACCTGTCAATATTCAATGGACAGCATGGGTATTGCAACATCTCTCCGCTCTTCAATATAAGCGAACCCACCTCCTGCGCATCAGTGAGAAACTAAAGACAGCACTTACCGGCAAAGGATACCATTGCCCTTCAGTAAGCCACATTGTCCCCATGATTATAGGAGCGAGCGAAGATGCCATACTGCAAGCGGAAGAACTCCAACGTAAAGGATTCTACGCATTGCCTGTCCGTCCACCTACCGTACCTGAAGGAACTTCCCGTATCCGCTTCTCATTGACAGCGGACATCACAGAACATGAAATCGACCAACTTATAGCTTTGATTAACGGATGAAACAACATTTTATCATAAAGAATAATTCCAAGCGCCTCTTGCTTTTCTTCGCAGGCTGGGGAATGGATGAAACTCCTTTCCTGCAAATCCGCCCTACAGATACGGATTGGATGGTTTGTTATGACTATCGTTCTTTGGAATTCGATACCGACTTATTACAAAAGTATTCCGAAATCCGTCTCATCGCATGGTCGATGGGGGTATGGGTAGCTTCTCAACTCATGAAACAACACCCGTCTCTGCCCATCTCGCATAGTATCGCTATCAATGGAACTCCCTATCCCATACACGAAACGAAAGGGATTGAACCCGCTATATTTGAAGGAACACTGCAAGGATTGAATGAACAAACACTGCAAAAGTTTCAAAGAAGGATGTGTGGTTCGACAGCCGAATACAAAGTATTTCAAGCAGTAGCTCCGCAACGTCCGGCCGATGAGCTCAAGGAAGAACTAGCCGCCATACAACAACAATACTTGTCATTACCGCCTTCTGACTTCGTATGGCAAAAAGCCATCATAGGAAAGAATGACCGCATCTTTCCACCTGACAATCAACGTCTTGCATGGAAAAACAAGGTAGATATTCTTGAATACTCAGAAGCTGCCCATTACCAACAGGAACTCTTTGAGAGCATAATCCTACAAACCCAATAAATACCGATTATGAACAAACAACTAATCGCAGAACGTTTCACCAAAGCCATCGCCACTTATCCGCAAGAAGCAAACGTACAAAGACAAATAGCGGACAAAATGATTCACCTGCTTACGGAACATCTACCTTCTCCCTGCCCGAAAGTGATTGAGTTCGGTTGCGGCACGGGAATCTATTCCCGTATGTTGTTTCAGACTCTTCATCCGGAAATGCTCTTATTGAACGACCTCTGCCCGGAGATGAAATATTGCTGCGAAGATTTGCTAAAGAAAGAGCAAGTGTCTTTCCTGCCGGGAGATGCGGAAACAGCGCCCTTTCCCGCCGAAAGTACCCTGATTACTTCCTGTTCCGCCTTGCAATGGTTCGAATCTCCCGAAAACTTTTTCAAGAGATGTAACGCGTTGCTCAACAAACAAGGCTATTTCGCTTTCAGCACCTTTGGCAAAAAGAATATGAAAGAGATACGCCGACTAACAGGCAACGGTCTTCCCTACCGCTCACGAGAAGAACTCGTAACCGCCTTGTCGGCCGACTTTGACATCCTCCATTCGGAAGAAGAACTCATTCCTCTTTCGTTCGACAATCCCATAAAAGTTCTTTATCACTTGAAGCAAACGGGAGTAACCGGAATATCTTCCGGACAACTGCGGACCCGTCGTGATTTACAGCGATTCAGCGAGCGTTATACCCAAGAATTCACACGGGGCACTTCCGTGTCTCTGACCTATCACCCTATTTATATCATCGCAAAAAAGAAAGAAGCATGAAACAGAATGTATTTTTCGTTTCCGGTATCGACACCGATGCCGGAAAGAGTTATGCCACCGGCTTTCTAGCCCGTGAATGGAACAAGAACGGACAACGTACCATCACCCAGAAATTTATTCAAACGGGAAATGTAGGTCATTCCGAAGACATCGACCTGCATCGTCGCATTATGGGAATCTCCTTCACCAAAGAAGATGAAGAAGGACTGACTATGCCGGAAATTTTCTCTTATCCCGCTTCCCCCCACCTCGCCTCGCAGTTGGATAACCGCCCTATCGACTTCAATAAAATCAAACGGGCAACGAAGAAACTGAGCGAACGATACGACTATGTTTTACTTGAAGGAGCAGGCGGTCTCATGGTCCCGTTAACCACCGGACTGCTAACGATAGACTACATTGCCCAAGAGAAATATCCGCTTATCTTTCTCACTTCCGGCAAACTGGGGAGTATCAATCACACCTTGCTTAACCTTGAAGCCATACAAAAAAGGGGGATTGTGCTGGATACCGTTCTCTATAATATGTATCCTACGGTAGAAGACAAGACGATTCAGAACGACACGATGAACTTCATCCGGACATGGTTGGAGAAACACTTCCCGGAGACAAAGTTCATATTGGTTCCTGAAATAAAGTTCTAAACTGTCAGACTGCAACTAACTGTATATGTACGGAAGTTCAATCAACTTCCGTACACGGTATTATGAAATAAAAAGTCGAACCTTTGCCAAACTCGGAAGTCACCCCAATTTCTCCACCGATCTTCTCTATAATCATCCGGCAAATGGAAAGCCCCAAGCCTGTGCCCTGCACAAAGCTGTTCAGTTTGACAAAGCGTTCAAAAATATGTCCCACCTTTTCTTTTTCTATTCCTATTCCCGTATCTTTCACATATACACGGACATTCTCCCCTTCTCGTTCAAATCCGAAACGTATCTCTCCCGTATGGGTAAACTTGGTAGCGTTGGTGATAAAATTCGTAATGACCTGCATAATACGATTCGGATCGCCCTCCATCTGCAAGTCCTCCTCTCCATTATCAAAGATGAAATCCACCCCTCCTTTTATACGTTCCTTGTGAACAGCATAGATTGTCCTGCAGACTTCCCCCAGATTTATCGGACGTTTCACATACTCCAACGTGCCCGCTTCTATCTTCGACAAATCCAATATATCATTAATAAGCTGCAACAAGATGTCCGAATTCTGGTTGATAATATCCGAATAAAGTTTCTGTTCTTCGGGGGTATCTGCAGTAGGCAACAACTGCGAAAACCCGACAATCGCATTGAGCGGTGTCCTGATTTCATGACTCATATTCGCCAAAAAAGCACTCTTCAACCTGTCAGACTGCTCTGCTTTGATTCTGGCTTTAATCAATTCCTGTTCTATATTCTGGAGATTCGTGGTATCCCAAGAAATACCGATCAGCAACGGTTCACGGTCTTCCATCGGAACAAGTGCTTTAAGCGTCTGCACAATACGCGCTTCACCGTTAGCTGTCAGATACGTTTCCTGTATATCAATCCTTTGGTGGGTACGAAGCAGTTCCAGGTCATCCTTACGGAACTTCTCAGCTTCCTCTGACTGGAAAATCTCGTAATCCGTATGCCCTATCGCTTTGGAAGCAGGGATACCGGAATGTTCGGCAAATGCTTTGTTCCAATACAAATACTTGAACTCATCTGCCGGATCTTTCACAAACAGATAGACTGGAATATTATTCAGAATGCCGTCCAACAACTGATTCAGCTCACGGAGTTCATCCCGTTTCTTTATGACATCGGTAATATCCTGCGTAAAGAACCAGATCAGCTCCTGTTCATTCTCATGTGTCAGGAAAGAAGACACCTGGTGCACCCGCTTCTTCGTCTCTCCCATACGTACGTAAGCGGCACGGTAGGCAAAACTGCCATCATTATCCCGTATTTCCTGAAGTCGTTTTTCCCAAGCCTCTTTCGTGGTCATGGAAACAGGCAAATCATATACCTTCTGGATCCCCAATTCCTTAGTCACTCCGTATTCTTCTATGAATTGTTTGTTGGCATACACCAATGTCCCATCCTTCGACACGGCAAGAATACTATCGCTCACTTTATCAAGTACACTCTTAAAAACTTCCAATTGCCGTTGAGTAGCCACTCTCTCCGATATGTCACGGCACATGATCAGTACATACTTTTCGTCCAATGGGAAAATGCGGTTTTCGTAATAGTGACGCTTGCCGTTGAAATCCAATTCGTGATGTGCGGCAGAGACAGCCCCTGTTGCGACTGCGTGCTGCATATTGGAATGTATGTTCTGATAGGCTTCCGGAGGAACCATATTACGCATATGCATCCCTACAAAATCCTCGTTTGTCACTCCGACATGATTCGTTTCTTCATTGGATACCACTTCGATTCCTATCTCGTTATGATCGAAAACAGTCAACATATCCGGCAAAGAATTCAAGATCTTTACAGCATACCTTTCTTTAAAACTAACAGGATTGGCTTTTTCTTTCTCTTGCCTAAGAACTGAAAGTTCTTGTTTGAGCCGCTCATTTTCTTTAGTAAGCGCCTCTAATTGTTCAGCCATTGTTTTTACTGTCCGTTCACTGTCCATAACATAGTGGAATAAAAAATGTACTTATCTGTCAAAAGTAAATATTTTATTGCAAATAAAGACGTAAAATCCTATTTATTTTCGAAAAATCTATTTCCCTCACCGACCCAAGTGAGAACTTCATTTGTTATACAACTAACCAACGGACGTTCCACCTTTTAAAACCTGATATGATTATGACCTTAGTCCTTGCTATTATTCCGGTATTACTATTAATTGTATTAATGGCATTCTTCAAAATGCCAGGCGACAAAAGCAGTATCATTTCTCTGATCGTAACAATGCTGATCGCCCTCTTCGGCTTCTCTTTTTCTGCGGACAATCTGTTCTATTCCTTTATATATGGAGCACTGAAAGCCGTCTCCCCTATTTTAATCATTATCCTGATGGCTATCTTCAGCTACAATGTATTACTGAAAACAGAGAAGATGGAGATTATCAAACAGCAATTCGCCTCTATCTCTACCGATAAAAGTATCCAGGTCTTACTGCTGACATGGGGATTCGGCGGGTTATTGGAAGCAATGGCGGGATTCGGAACTGCAGTCGCCATTCCGGCAGCGATTCTTATCAGTCTGGGATTCAAACCTATATTCTCGGCCACGGTCAGTCTGATAGCCAATAGTGTGGCTACCGCTTTCGGAGCGATCGGAACTCCTGTACTAGTATTAGCCAAAGAAACCAATCTGGATGTGTTGCATCTCAGTACCAATGTCGTATTACAATTGTCGGTCTTGATGTTCCTTATTCCATTGGTATTGCTTTTTCTTACCGACTCCAAAATCAAATCACTGCCAAAGAACATCTTCCTTGCCTTGCTGGTAGGAAGCGTTTCGCTAATCAGCCAATATCTGGCAGCCAAATATATGGGAGCCGAATCTCCGGCTATCATCGGAAGCATTCTTTCCATTATTGTAATTGTTTTGTATGGAAAGCTGACCGCATCCAAAGAAGAAAAAGCGCGGAAAAGCCATCTGAAGGTGAAAGATATAATGAACGCATGGAGTATCTATCTGCTGATCTTATTTCTGATTATACTTACCAGCCCTCTTTTTCCAGGATTACGCCATACTTTGGAAAATAACTGGGTCACCAGAATCAGTCTGCCCATTAATTCCTCTACAGCCAACTATACGATTTCCTGGCTGACTCATGCCGGAGTGCTGCTCTTTATCGGCACTTTTGTCGGCGGATTAATACAAGGAGCTAAAGTAAAAGAGTTGTTTGCCGTTCTTTGGAATACGGTGAAGCAGCTAAAGAAAACATTTATCACAGTGATATGCCTTGTTGGATTATCTACCATTATGGATACCTCCGGAATGATTGCCGTGATTGCTACCGCACTGGCTACGGCTACAGGAAGTCTATATCCGTTATTCGCTCCGGTGATTGGTTGTCTGGGGACGTTCATCACGGGAAGTGATACGTCATCCAATATTCTCTTCGGAAAGTTACAGGCAAGTGTGGCAGGACAAATTCATGTCAGTCCGGATTGGCTGTCGGCAGCCAATACAGTAGGCGCTACCGGAGGAAAAATCATCTCTCCGCAGAGCATTGCCATCGCTACCTCTGCCGGAAACCAACAGGGTAAGGAAGGTGAGATACTAAAAGCGGCCATCCCGTATGCTTTGGTGTATGTGGCGATAACCGGACTCATCGTTTATATTTTCAGTTCCTGAATCTACAAGATTTATTGAGGGGCGGCAGTATTTGCCTGTTGCTTATGTGCCGGCTCTCCTTTCTCTTCATAATATTCCTGTTTCTCCTTATTTCTCCGTTCAATAATACTGGTTATATAGACAGTGAAGATAGGGAACATCATCATCCCCAAAGCCGCCAGTACAACCGAAAGTACCCGCCCGGTAGTGGTCACGGCTATAATATTCGAGCCGACTGTAGTAACATCCATAAATGCCCACCACAAAGCGTCTGTATATTTAGTGACCAGAGGATTGGCCGTATGTTCAGTAATAAAAAAAGCGAGACTGGCAAAATAAACGGTAGCCAGCAACATCGTCAAATAAGATACAAAAAGCCCTGAAGCCCTGTTGTAAGTAAACCACCCCACTACAATAGCCAGCGCATATCCGCCACGTACCAGAGGGATAAAACGTAACATATAGGTAACTTCGGGCGAGAATGTCCACCCCATATAAGCTATGATATTCTGATAGGGAATGGCAACCAGCAGGAATATAAAATGAGTAGTGAAATAACGTTTCTTATTATCCGCCAGAATAAATTCGAGAACGAAGTCAACCAGAAACAGTACACAGATCCATAGCTGTACTTTCATGTACACACTCTGCGTATAGAAAGGAATACCTTTGAAAGTATCAATAGAGATACTTATGATCAGAAAAAGAGAAAGCAGAAGAATAACAATGTGCAAAATGCCATAGATTCCTTTTTTCCGTAATACGAAGTCGTAAAGAGCCATTTTCATAATCAATCATTTTTTTGGAATTGAAACTCTTAACAAGTAACATATCACGAATGTTTGAACGAATCACCGTGTATTGAATCAAAGTCCTTTCGCAATCACCGGCAAGCCAAAGAAGCCTTTTTGCAAAGTCAGTACTTTCTCCTTCCCTTGCCGCGTCTTGTTATAAACAGCAGAGGATACATGCAACGTTTCCACATTCCCATTTTCAAAAGCAACCTGCAAATAGTATTCTTTACGCACTCCATTCGATACATAACGATGTTTGCCGACCCTGCGGGTTTTCTTATGGGTCTCTATATATTTTTTCTGCACCATAACCGTTTCTTCATATATGGAAGCAGTACCGGCCAGCCAATAATTGCCACTAAGGAACAAGGCATAACTAATAGCGCCCACGCAACCAATATGACATAGGACATTCATCACTTTACCCTCTGTTGTAGTCAGCCAAGACCATTTTCTATAAAAAGGCAAAGTGGCAAGAGCGATCAAAAGCGCCACGCCAACAGGAATCCACCATACCGCTAAGGTATCCTCATATATCACATAGCCTAATGCTAACGAAATAATAAAGAGGAAAAGCATCATAATACGGAGCGTCTTAACAAAGAAAGTATTCATAATATGACCTTTGTGTTATGTGCAAATTTTGTTGTTACTTTTTTAGCATAAAAAAAGGCTATCTATCCCAGACAGCCAATCTTTTGTTAACCTTAAATCTAATACTATGAAAAACACATTGCAAAGATACGGACTTTCTGCATATCTCCAAATTTTCCGGAAAAAGCAATGTGTCTTATAACATGGTTTAATAGAAATAGCAAACTCGTTAACATTTAACATAAATCTATCGGATATTAACGAATGCCCGATAGCGTGACTCAGATATATAGCATAGGGCAGCAAACCTTTCCGGGATTTTTTGTGTTTATTATATAAACGAATTACTTACACAATATGAATCTCAAAGAACAATACTGGAAATATTCCCTCATTGTCATCATTCTGTTTATGGGAGTTATCATCTTCCGGCAAATCACTCCTTTTTTGGGAGGGCTGCTGGGAGCATTTACCATTTACATATTAGTACGCACGCAGATGCATCATCTGACGGAAAAGAAGAAAATGAAACGCAGTATCAGCGCATTACTGATCACGGCAGAAACCATTTTTGTATTCCTTGTACCTCTCGGACTGACCATCTGGATGATAGTAAACAAACTTCAAGACATCAATCTGGCTCCGCAGACATTCGTAGAGCCCATCCAGCAAGTAGCAGGATTTATCAAAGAAAAGACAGGATACGATGTATTAGGGAAGGATACGTTGTCGTTCATAGTCTCCATCCTTCCACGAATCGGACAACTGATTATGTCAAGTATCAGCAGTCTCGCCGTCAATCTGTTCGTCATGATATTTGTTCTTTACTTCATGCTGATAGGAGGTAAAAAGATGGAAGCATACATCAATGATATTCTCCCGTTCAATGAAACGAACACGCGGGAAGTTATTCATGAAATCAACATGATCGTGCGCTCCAATGCGATTGGTATTCCACTGCTGGCCATTATTCAGGGAGGCATTGCCATGATAGGCTATCTCATTTTCGGAGCACCCAATGTCTTACTGCTAGGTTTCCTCACCTGCTTCGCTACCATCATTCCGATGGTAGGTACCGCATTAGTGTGGTTTCCCGTCGCCTCTTATCTGGCTATCAGCGGAGACTGGTTTCATGCAATCGGACTTTTCGCCTACGGAGCCATTGTCGTATCGCAGTCCGACAACCTGATTCGCTTCATCCTTCAAAAGAAGATGGCGGATACACATCCGTTGATTACAATCTTCGGAGTTGTTATCGGTCTGCCGTTATTCGGATTTATGGGAATCATCTTCGGTCCGTTATTACTCTCGTTATTCTTTCTGTTCGTCAATATGTTCAAGAAAGAATACCTGGATTCATAAAATAACCTACCTTCCGGATGGCGAAACTACCGAAAATTTGCGTACTTTTGTAGTCGTAAAACGACACTAAAATTCAATGGAAGCATTTACATTCAATACTGCCGAGCTGATATTATTGTCAGCGGCAGGAGTTCTCTTTATCATCCAAGTTATTTATTATCTCGGTTTATACAACCGGATACATTCGCATAACAAAGCTGTACGCAAGGAAGAAATTCATTTCACGCGGGAATTACCGCCCCTTTCCGTCATTCTTTGCGCACGCAACGAAGCCGACAATCTGCGTAAGGCCCTTCCTGCCATTCTGGAACAGGACTATCCCCAGTTCGAAGTCATTGTAATCAATGACGCTTCCACCGACGAGACAGAGGATGTATTGGGATTCATGGAGGAAAAATACCCTCATCTTTACCATAGTTTTACTCCCGACAGCGCACGTTATATCAGTCATAAGAAATTAGCGCTGACATTAGGTATCAAAGCCAGCAAATATGATTGGCTCGTATTCACGGAAACAAACTGTATACCGGCAAGCAAGGATTGGTTAAAACTGATGGCACGCAATTTTACATCACAGACACAGGTTGTGTTAGGATATAGCGGGTATGACCGGACAAAAGGATGGTTGCACAAACGTGTCGCTTTCGACACACTCTTCCAGTCATTGCGTTACTTAGGTCTTGCCCTGGCTGGAAAGCCATATATGGGCATCGGACGTAATCTTGCCTATCGGAAAGAATTATTCTTCAAGCAAAAAGGATTTTCAAGCTACCTGAACCTTCAACGCGGAGAAGATGACCTGTTTATCAATCAAATAGCCAACAGCAGTAACACCCGTGTAGAAACGGATCTCAACGCAACCATGCGGATACAGCCTGTCTACCGTTACAAAGACTGGAAAGAAGAAAAGGTCAGTTATATGGCCACCGCACGCTTTTATCATGGGGCACAACGCTACCTATTAGGCTTTGAAACCCTATCACGCCTGTTATTTTACGCCACTTGCATTGCAGGTATCGTATTAGGCATTCTCGATTTCCACTGGTTAGCAGCAGGTATCACATTATTACTATGGCTGATTCGCTACACGGTGCAAGCCATTGTCATTAACCAAACAGCAAAAGAAATGGGCGGCAACCGGAAATATTATTTCTCATTGCCGGTATTCGATATCCTGCAACCGTTGCAGTCGTTGAAGTTCAAGCTCTGTCGTCTATTGCGGGGTAAAGGAGATTTCATGAGAAGATAAACTACTCATATCTCATAGAGTTGGCAGGGTTGATCTTGGTTATCAGATATGAAGGACCTATCAGCATCAGGACAGCAGCCAGCAGTGTGCCGATATTAATCAGCAGGAAAAGGATGATATTGAAAGATACCGGAACCGTGTCTACGTAATAAGTCTCCGGATCGAGTTTGAAAATGCCGAACCGGGACTGAAGAATGCAGAACGCCAAACCGATAACATTCCCCCAAAGCATACCTTTGCCTATCAGGAAAACAGCAAACCAAAGGAAAGTTTTGCGGATTGTAAAATTAGTGGCACCCAAAGCTTTTAGGACACCAATCATATTCGTACGTTCGATAATGATAATCAGCAAACCGGAAATCATGGTAAAACCGGCAACGCCTATCATCAGAAACAAAATCACCCACACATTCAGATCCAACAAGTCAAGCCATGCAAATATCTGTGGATTCAACTGTTCGATACTGCGCACATAATACGTACCTCCATATTCGTCTTTCCGGTTATCGGTATCGATTGCGATTTCATACGTTGTATCTTCCAGCTTATCATAGTCTTTCAGCTGAAGCTCCACCCCTGTCACCTGCTCCGGCTGCCAACCGTTCAAACGATTCACCAAACTGAGGTCGGTCAATAAAAAAAGATTATCGTATTCGGAGAAATTTGTCTGATAAATTCCGGCAATAGTCAGCCTGCGCGCGCGGACATCATCCTGAATATAATAGGTATATATCTTATCCCCCAACTTCAACTTCATCTTTGTAGCCAAAGACTTGGAGATAAGCACCCGATTGCTGGAAACCGAATCACTGAAAACAGGAATCTCTCCTTCCACCAGATATTCTTGCAGAAAACGGGGATCAAACTCCGGACCTACCCCTTTCAGTACCATTCCTTGAAAGGCATCATCCGTCTTTATCATACCCGGTTTGGTAGAAAAACGCTGTACATGGCTTATCTCCGGATAACCGTCAAGGGCAGTCATCATACTGTCTCCTACCACAATCGGATGGGTTTCGTAAGAACTGACCGCATCCAGATTAGTTATCTGGATATGCGATCCGAATCCAATGACTTTATTTCTCACTTCACTTTTAAAGCCGATAACGACCGCCACTGCTATAATCATAACAGCCAGTCCGATAGCAATACCCGCCATTGCGATGAGCACCGCAGGACGTGACACCTGTTTTCCGCTATCGCTTTCGCGGTAGATGCGCCGAGCTATGAAAAGTGATAAAGACATAGACTTTTATTCCGTTCTTCCCGGATACGCTTCCAAAGCCTTCTGGAGAACAAAAAGCGCACGGGTTAAATCTTCTTTCTTTAATACATATGCAATACGCACTTCATTGATACCCGAACCCGGAGTTGTGTAGAAACCGGAAGCCGGAGCCATGAATACCGTCTGACCTTCGTATTCGAAATCGGAAAGGCACCATGCACAGAATTTGTCGGAATCATCCACCGGAAGTTTTGCCACTGTATAGAAAGCCCCCATCGGGATGGGCGAATAAACGCCCGGAATACGGTTCAAGCCGTCAATCAGGCATTTACGACGTTCCACATACTCGTCATACGTCTCGCGTGAGTATTCTTCGGGAGCGTCCAAGGAAGCCTCAGCGGCAATCTGACCAATCAACGGAGGACTCAGACGAGCCTGACAGAACTTCATGACAGCATCACGTATCTCTTTATTTTTGGTAATCAGCGCACCGATACGGATACCGCATTCCGAATAACGCTTTGATACGGAGTCAATCAGTACCACATTATTCTCGATACCTTCCAGATGGCAAGCGGAGATATAAGGAGAACCGGTGTATATGAATTCGCGATATACCTCATCGGAGAAAAGGAATAAGTCATATTTCTTCACCAAGTCACGAATCTGATTCATTTCACGACGTGTATAGAGATATCCGGTCGGGTTGTTCGGATTACAAATCAGGATTGCTTTCGTACGTTCATTTATCAACTCTTCAAACTTCTCGACTTTGGGAAGTGAGAAACCTTCTTCGATGGTTGTGGCAATCGTACGAATCTTCGCGCCTGCAGAAATAGCAAACGCCATATAGTTAGCATATGCCGGCTCCGGAACGATAATCTCATCACCTGGATTCAGACAGGAAAGGAAAGAGAAAAGCACCGCTTCCGAACCTCCTGAGGTAATGATTATATCGTCTGCAGTAAGATTGATATTGAACTTGGCATAATATCCCACTAGTTTCTCGCGATAGCTACGATAACCTGCACTAGGACTATACTCCAGCACTTTACGGTCAATATTGCGTATCGCGTCAATCGCGGCCTGAGGAGTGGGCAGGTCAGGCTGTCCGATATTCAGGTGAAACACATGGACTCCCCGTTGCTTGGCAGCGTCTGCCAAAGGAGCCAGTTTTCTGATAGGAGATGCAGGCATCTCGTTTCCGCGAATGGATATGGTTGGCATAATTTTAACTACAAATTACTAATTACTATTTACTTTTTTCTACTTGAGGTTGCAAATGTACGCAATAATTTGAATACAGAGACATAAAAACTTTAAAAACCTTAGCAAGGTTAAAATCGTTATGGGATTTTGAAAAGAAAGCTATACATTTGTCACACAGAAAACTTAAAACAATACCATAATGACCATACACCTTATCTCATTCGCGTCACTGCTTCATAAACAAGTCTCATTGCGTAGTTCACACGAAGCGATATTGAGTGAACTTGAAAAATACTATATTGTAAAACTCGTTGACTATCAGGATATGAACAAGTTAACGAGTGATGATTTCAAAATTATTTTTATCGCTACCGGCGGAGTAGAAAGGCTGGTCATCCAACATTTCGAAAACCTCCCCCGCCCTGCCATTTTACTGGCGGACGGTATGCAAAACTCACTTGCAGCCGCCCTGGAGATATCTACATGGCTTCGCGGAAGGGGAATGAAGAGCGAAATCCTTCATGGTGAACTGCCATCCATTATACAGCGTGTACATATACTTTATAATAATTTCCGGGCACAACGTTCATTATTCGGCAAACGTATCGGAGTTATCGGCACTCCTTCATCCTGGCTGGTCGCCAGTAATGTTGACTATCTGCTGGCAAAACGCCGTTGGGGCATCGAATACATAGACATTCCACAGGAACGTATCTATGAACATTTTCAACAAATCACGGATGATCAAGTAGGTGCTTCCTGTGCCGCAGTCGCTTCGCAAGCTCTTGCTTGCCGAGAGGGAACTCCCGAAGATATCATCAAAGCGATGCGGCTCTACCGGGCTATCAAGAAAGTGTGCGAAGAAGAGAAACTGGAAGCACTGACACTAAGTTGCTTCAAACTGATTGAGCAAATCGACACTACCGGCTGTCTGGCACTATCCTTGTTGAATGACGACGGAATAATGGCAGGCTGCGAAGGCGACTTGCAGTCTATCTTCACCTTGCTGGCTGTTAAAGCGCTCACCAAAAAGGACGGATTCATGGCAAATCCCTCTATGATCAATTCACGCACCAACGAACTTATTTTAGCTCATTGCACCGTCGGTCTCAAACAGACGGAAAGATATATCATCCGCAACCATTTTGAAACGGAAAAGGGGATCGCCATTCAAGGGTTGCTTCCCACCGGAGACGTGACTATCGTCAAATGCGGTGGCGAATGCCTCGACGAATATTATCTGTCTACGGGAACGTTATCCGAAAACACAAATTATATCAATATGTGCCGCACACAGGTACGCATACGGATGAATACTCCTGCCGAGTATTTCTTAAAAAATCCGTTGGGAAATCATCATATCCTGGTTCATGGAAACCATGAAGCTGCATTGAATGAGTTTTTCCAGGCAAATACCTGCAAACGAACCGAATAAGCCCTTGTGACATTTTTGTATTATTTTTAAGTATTATAGGGGGAAAATACAAAAATGTCACATAACTAGTAATCAAGCAGTTAAGCTTAAAAATATCTCATTTTCAAGATAAGTTTACAAAAAGCAATAGGATATTTCTGCTTTTTTCTGAAGAAAAACTGCACTTTCCTCATATTACTCTAATTGTCAACAAATTATCACTAATGCCACCTATTATCTTCGTATATAATTGGCAAATATAAAATTGCACTTGTGCAACTAGTCAGACAGACAAGTGTAACAACCAAGCTACTCTTGTGTACCATCCCGGTTGCACAAGTGCAACCGGATAATTCAATTAGATGAATTGATCAATAGAACGGCAGAAAAGATTAATAGAATAGGAAGAAGTTATTAAATCTTCCTATTGTTTTTTTCAAATCAACCGCTCAGTCTGGGTGCTGACTACTAAATCAAGCCGTTCAACGAGAAGAAAGTGACGAAAAGGTGATTTAAAACAGTTTTTGGATTCAGAAAACACTTATTTGGGAGTTTTGTAGCACTTTCTTTAGAAAAAAAGTCGCTTTCTTTGCTTCCGAAAACTAATTAAAAAATTAAAGCAATGGCTATGAAAACTTATTATCCGACTCTTTTATCCCTAATCTTTGTATTATATGCGGGGCATACTCATGCTCAAAAAAATAGAAAACTTACCGGTCATGAAACAACAATCACAGAATGAATTGTTTCATCGATTGGACAAAGCTCCCCGCACTCCGGCTTTTGAATGTGAAGGATATTGGAGTTGGGGAAGCTCCGTTGTCAAAGGTGAAGACGGAAAATATCATATGTTTGTTTCCCGCTTCCCCAAATCGCTGCCTTTCCATCCGGGATGGATGATTGCCTCAGAGATTGTGCATGCCGTATCTGATATACCCGAAGGTCCTTACCAATTCAGCGATATTGCCCTGCTGGCACATGGTGCGCAATACTGGGACGGACGCTCCACGCACAATCCGCGTATCCTGAAGTACAAAGACAAATATTACCTTATATATATGGGCTCTACCCACCCATTCGGTGAACCGACTTATGATGAACTGACATTAAGCAGCCCATGGTGCATCGTCGGACGTGTCAATAAACGCATCGGATTGGCTGTTGCAGATTCTCCTTACGATCCCTGAAAACGTTTCAACGAACCGATATTAAAACAAAAGCCAATACTTTCTATAGTTATTTAGCATCTAACCCTTCGCCTGTTATTCAAGAAGACGGTTCGGTGATGATGATTTTCAAAGGAAGGGCTCATACTGAAAACGGCAAATACTCGGACTTGGCATTAGGAATCGCTTATTCTCCCAATATTGAAGGTCCTTACACGGTATTAAACAATGAACAGCCTATTTTCCAGGTGGATGGTCAGGGAGAAGCAGAAGATCCCTTTTTATGGAAAGACTCTAAAGGGTATCACGCCATCTTTAAAGACCACGTGGCCAAATATACGGGCGAAAGAGACGGCGGAGTCATGGCTCACTCGACCGACGGTGTTCATTGGACCGTAGATATAGATCCAAAGGCTTACTCACGCACCGTAGAATGGGAAGATGGAAAAGTGGAAATGCAGGGACAATTGGAACGCCCGTTCCTTCTCTTTGAGAATGGAAAAGCCACGCATACTTTCTTTGCCACAATGGATGGTACCGGTGGATTTGAGAATGCTACAAAATCATGAAATATGGTGATTCCTTTGAAGTAACGGATAAAAATGCCTTTTTTAAAGAACAGCAGGAAATAGCATCTGATTTACTTGGAAAACTCGAGCAACAGGAGTATCTTTGTATCAGATACAATGGTATTCGATATTAGCATAAAATCTTCAACAACGCCGATTAGAAAAACATTAGGTTATTCTAAAGCCATCAAAGGCCTATTAGCAGAGCCGCTTTATAACACAATGGAAGGGTTGGATACTATTAACCGAAACAAAAACAGGACAGCCGTTTCAAGTCATTACTTGAAACGGCTGTCCTGTTTTTGTTATATGTTCTTTACAGAATTTCCTTGTCTTCCCACTTTCCGCCGTGCCACTCCACTACCGATGTGAAACCTGCCTTTTTCAAAGCAGCCAATGCTTCGGCACGTCCATTATTAATCCGTTCCGGATAGTGCGCATCACTATTTACCTGCACCCGAATACCCAGTTCCTTTAGGAAAGAGAAATAACGTCCATTCGGATAGAACGTACCCAGTTCGTGATAAGACTTGGTATTGATTTCCACAATATAACCGCGCTCGGCAATCGCCGCAAAGTAATCACGGACCAACGTATCATACCATGCTTCATCCAGCAAACCCGGACGATAGCAGGAAGCGTTATAGTGCATTTTATCGGCATGACCTACGATGTCGAAACCACCCAACTCCAACATACGGAGCAGATTCTTATAATATAGGCGGACAACGAAATCAAGATCGCCACCAAAATGCGCATCAACCAATTCACGGAAATGATCTGCCGGGGTATCAATATCTACCACCTTTCCTTCCGGAGAGTACAGCATATGAACGGAACCGATGCGATAGTCAAGAGGCAATTCTTGGAAACGCGACAACGAAGGATTGCTTTCCTCATTCAAATAGTCTATTTCAAGGCCGACAGCCAATTCTATCTCATCAGCATACTTTGCTTTAAGCCGGGAAAATTCGGAAAGATAATCATCCATCCGATCCCACTCCATCGTCCATGCAGTAGAGAATGGAAGCGGAGCATGAGAGGAAATGCCGTATGAAGAAAAACCTTCACTAATGGCAAAACGAATGAAATCTTCCATATTGGCTCGTCCGTCGCAATACAGACAATGGCTATGATAATTAGTCAAGTTTGTCATCTCTTCGGTTTATTCAAGGGTTATTCAAGTTATACCGGTTATTCATTTTTCTTACTATCGACATTGCTTAGCTTTCTATCTCACTGAGTTCCAGCCAACGCATTGTTTTCTCATCGATCAGATCATTCACTTCGGGCAAACGTTTCGATTTCTCCGTCAGTTCGTCAACAGAAAGGGTACCACTACAAAGAAGCTCCTCAATCTGCGCCTTTTCGGATTCCAGCTCGGCTATATCTTTCTCTAATTGTTCAAATTCGCGCTTCTCCTTGAAACTCATCTTACGCTTGTCGTTCAGACGGACACGGGCAGTCTTTTCCTCTTGCGGCTTTTCGGCTTCTTTCTCCTTTTGCGCTTTTGCTTCTTTCCAATCACGGTAATCACTATAATTGCCGGGAAAATCGCGAATATCTCCCTGTCCGTTGAAAACCATCAAGTGGTCTACGACCTTATCCATAAAATAACGGTCGTGGGAAACCACAATCACACAACCTTTGAAGTTCTGAAGATACTCTTCGAGCACATTCAGCGTAATAATATCAAGATCGTTAGTCGGTTCATCCAGCACAAGGAAATTAGGATTGCGCATCAAGACAGTGCACAAATACAGGCGGCGGCGTTCGCCCCCACTCAGTTTATAGACATAGCTGTGCTGGGTCTCGGGAGTGAACAGGAAATGTTGCAGAAATTGCGAAGCGGTCAACTTTTTCCCATTTCCCAGCTCTATGACTTCGGCAATATCCTGTATCACGTCAATCACTTTCATTTGCTCGTCAAACTGGAGTCCGTCCTGCGAGTAATAACCGAAACGAACCGTTTCACCAATATCCACCGTACCGCTATCAGGCTGTACCTGTCCCATCAATATTTTGATGAAAGTCGATTTGCCGGTTCCGTTGTTTCCCACAATCCCCATCTTCTCATAACGGGAAAAGATATAGGAGAAATCATCCAGAATCTTTAAATCCCCGAAACTCTTGAACAAATGGTCGGCTTCGAATATCTTACTTCCTATATACGATGCTTTCACTTCCAGCTTTACGTTATCGTTGCGGAGCCGTTGTTTCGCCACTTTCTCCAATTCGTAGAAAGCCTCCTCACGGTAACGGGCTTTGTGTCCGCGCGCTTGCGGCATTCGGCGCATCCAGTCGAGTTCCGTACGGTAAAGGTTGTTGGCTCGTTCTATTTCCACACTTTTAGCGTCTATCCGTTCCTGTCGCTTTTCGAGGTAATAGCTATAATTTCCTTTATATTGATACACTTGCCGATTGTCTATTTCGATAATTTCCGAACAGACACGGTCGAGGAAATAACGGTCGTGAGTCACCATCAGCAGACTGAGATTGGTACGGCGAAGATAATCTTCGAGCCATTCGGTCATATCCAGATCCAAATGGTTGGTAGGCTCGTCAAGAATCAACAGCTCCGGTTCGGTAATCAGTGCATTTGCCAAAGCTACACGCTTCAATTGCCCACCGGAAAGCTGCTTCACCTTTTGGTCAAAGTTACGAATCTTAAGTTGCGAAAGGATTTGCTTCGCTTTCTGCTCATACTCCCACGCTTTCTCATGGTCCATACGAACCAGAAGATCCTCCAGTCCCGGATGTCCTTCCGTTTCCATACAACGCTCGTATTCTTTTATCAGTTCAACGGTACTGTTGCCATGATGGAAACAGGCTTCCAGCACGGTTAATTCTTCGGGATACTGCGGGTCCTGCTCCAGATAATCCACCCGAAGGTCGCGTCTGAAAACAATGCTTCCACTATCATAGCCCTCTTTTCCGGCGATGATATTCAGCAGCGTAGTCTTTCCGCTGCCGTTCTTTGCTATTAATCCGACACGCTGCCCCTCAGCAATGCCAAAAGATATATTTTCAAAAAGGACCAAGTCACCGAAGGACTTGGTCAGGTTATCTATCTGTAAATAAGGTACTGTCACGTAAGTAAGTGATTAGGAGTTAGCGATTAAGGTTAGTCGGCAGTGAGCGCAGACTTATAAGTTTCTATGACGTTGCAAGATTCTCCGGCCTTTATTCTGCTCCATGTCAGTTTCATCGGGTCGATAATGCCGTTCTTATATTGAAGAACCGGCGCTTCCCGGTTGCCGTCAATCAATGTCTTCCATTCCATACCGTCCACTTCATTGGCAAGGATCGTGCAGATCGTAATACCGATAGCCAGCCACTCGTCTTTTTTCTTCGGACCGATCTTACCGCTGTCAATCATCTGCTGGAGTTTTTCGAGGTCATCTTCCGTTCCTTGAAAATCTTTCTTCAATTCCTGCTTCACGGTAGATACCGTCCATTCATATCCTTCATTAATCTGATAGATTTCGGAAAGGCGGACGGGAATCAACTCGGCCGGATACTTCTGTCCTTCCTTACGTATCTCCAACGTGGCAATGACTTCTTCGGCTTCTTTCACCACTCCACCTTTGGGTACGGTAAACGAGCATTCGAAAGCAATATCGTCAATGCCTGTAATCCATACATGGGATGTATAGTAAGTTCCTTCTTCCTGGAACATCTCTTTGCTATACGCACATTCCAACGCCCCGACCTTCACCAACGAAGCCGAATCGTTCTCTTTCAGTTCCTGCCGGATGGCTTCTTTGCCATAACCGGCTTTACCTTTGAATGCGGATATACGAAAATTACCCGACCACACATCGGGATTATAGAAGAGAAAAGAGCCTTCGCCATCCTCAAACTCGTTCCAGTCCGAAGGATAGTTCATCGAAAACCATGCTCCGGGAGAGATAAATTTCTTGCCTTGCATTCTTTTTCTACATTTGATTACTTGGCAAAAGTACGAATTATTTTCCTATCGGCTGTATTTTCCGGCGTACTTCTTTGGAGATTTCCAAAAACATATAGTTCAACTTTCCGGAATGAATACCTTCTTCGTTCTCCTTATACTTTTTATTGGCATATTGCTTTGATTTCTCGAAAGTCAGCAATGACATCTCGTTCTGTGATTTGCCTACCATCGTAGAATCCAGTTGTTCATCGGGAAAGAAATCATCCAGATCGACATCACCGATCATCGTCGTTTCCAGGAAGTTCATATCGGTATGCGAATTGTCGGTATAATAGCCTACAAACATATGTCCCGGCGTACGCACCAGGATAGGATCGATATTGATGGCACGAAGCAAAGAGGCAAACAGCACGCTGCCATCCACACAGTTAATCTGTGAAGATTCCAGCGCATCATCGAACGTACGGACACGCTGAGAGAACACGACATTGCTCGAAAGACTGGTATTGGAAACCGAACTGTAACGGAAATTCCGCTTCTGCAATATATTCCAAAGCGCATACACCTGCTTGTCTACGGCTCCTTTAGCCTTGCTTTGATAACCGAGAAAGCGATTCACAATGCGGGTATTCAACGCCTCACGAAGCAACTGATCGATCATCGGATTCTCTTCGTTGACGTAGGCGGCAAAGAAAATACCGGTATCATGAAACTTGGTCCCGTTCGCCACATAGCCCAACAGACATTCATTGACACTGCGCACGGAAAATGTACGCACCCGCTGTCCCAATTCTTTTCCGTTCATCTCCACTGTCACGGCAACGCTCACGGGTTCCGCCTGAAGGTTGTTCTTCAATGCTTCATAATTCCAGATTATATCCGGATAAATCGTATATTCCGTTCGTGGTTTGTTCAGAATAAACTCTGAGACGGAGCGGGAGAAGAAAGGAGTTTCAGCCACCTCAATCCTTACCCGGCTATATGCCGCCCGCGACTTTACCCGAATGGCAATGCAGGATTTCGGATTTCCCAGACTGGTGGAATCCGACGGGATAATGACTTGCGCATCGGTTGTGGCTACGGAAAGAATAGCCGAAGGAAAGATATTTCCTCCTAAATCATCAACAATCTCAAAACCGGGATTGAACGTGGTATATTTAAAGACGGACACTCCGCCAAGCAGAAGCAGCAACACAATAACCGCGCCAATCACTTCGCGTCTATGTCGTTTCAAGTCAACTTTTATCATCGTTTGTAGTATCTATTAATCAAACATCTCTATCTTTTCTCGCTAACAAAGATAACAAATAGCAAACGTTTTTTCCTCTTATAGCCCGCAAAAACTTCGATATTTTATTCTATCTGCAGGATTGGGAGGAATGTAACAAGATTGTAATATCTGTTTCATCTGACCGTAACAAAGTATCCTCATCTTTGCATCAAATAAAATAAAAACGTAACTTTGTCATACTAATACATATAGCTTATGAATGAAACCCGTATTCTAGTTGTCGACGATGAAGAAGACCTCTGCGAGATTCTGAAATTCAATCTTGAAAATGAAGGTTACGAGGTGGATACCGCAAACTCCGCCGAAGAGGCTTTGAAGATGGATATTTGTAGTTATCAGCTAATTCTTCTCGATGTGATGATGGGGGAAATCTCCGGATTCAAAATGGCGAACATGCTGAAAAAGGACAAGAAAACGGCAAAAGTGCCTATCATCTTTATCACAGCCAAAGATACTGAGAACGACACCGTGACCGGCTTCAATCTAGGCGCGGATGATTATATCTCGAAGCCATTTTCGCTGCGGGAGGTCATTGCCCGTGTAAAAGCTGTATTGAGACGCACGGCTGCAGCGGAAACAGAAAGAGTTCCCGAACGGCTTACTTACCAGACGCTCGTCATTGATATCACGAAAAAGAAGGTAAGTATCGACGAAGAAGAAGTGCCGTTGACTAAAAAAGAATTTGAAATATTGCTTCTGTTGGTACAGAATAAAGGACGGGTATTTTCACGTGAAGATATTCTGGCCCGTATCTGGAGCGACGAGGTATATGTACTCGACCGTACTATTGACGTAAATATCACCCGTCTGCGCAAGAAGATAGGAATATACGGCAAGTGCATCGTCACTCGTCTCGGATATGGATACTGTTTTGAAGCGTAATAACTACTCCCTATGAATCTGCCTGTAACTCAAAAACATTTCCTCTCTTTCAGCCGAAAGCTTTTTCTCTCGGTCATTTCACTGTTTCTGGTATTTGCCGTTTGCTTTATCGCGTATCAGTATCAACGTGAGCGGGAATATAAGGTGGAATTGCTGAACACAAAATTACAGGATTACAACAGCCGGCTCTATGAACAGTTGAGCAGGCAATCGCCGGACAGTTCAATTATCACCGGTTATATCAACAACCATATTCTGGAAGATTTACGTGTAACTCTTATTGATATAGACGGAAATGTGCTTTACGACAGTTATTCGAACCACAACGGGCAGATGGAGAACCATTTAGACCGTCCGGAAGTACAAAAGGCGCTGAAACAGGGAAATGGATATGACGTACGGCGTACTTCCGAGACGACCGGTGTCCCCTATTTTTATTCGGCTACACGTTACAAAGATTATATTGTCCGTTCGGCTCTACCTTATAATGTCAGCCTCATCAACAATCTGAAAGCCGACCCGCACTATTTATGGTTTACGGTCATTGTGACTCTGTTGCTGATGATTATTTTCTATAAGTTCACGAATAAATTGGGAACTTCCATCAACCAGCTTCGCGAGTTCGCCATGCGTGCCGACCGGAACGAGCCTATCGAAATGGCTATGCAATCAGCTTTCCCACATAACGAA
The DNA here is from genome assembly GCF_014287315.1 of Bacteroides sp. NSJ-39. Taxonomy (NCBI): domain Bacteria; kingdom Pseudomonadati; phylum Bacteroidota; class Bacteroidia; order Bacteroidales; family Bacteroidaceae; genus Bacteroides; species Bacteroides sp. NSJ-39. The sequence goes on from NZ_JACOOB010000007.1 coordinate 155,310, forward strand.
CTGGGGGAAATATCACAACATATCATACAAATATACAAGCGGCTGCACGAGACCAAAGAGGCACTTTACATCGAACGTGAGAAATTGATCACCCATCTCCAGATCTCGCATGAAGGACTGGGAGTATTTACAAAAGACAAAAAGGAGATTCTGGTCAACAACCTCTTTACCCAATACAGTAATCTGATTTCAGACTCCAACCTGGAAACTACGGAAGAAGTCTTTGCTATCAGCGAACTGAAAGAGATCATCCACTTCATCAACAAGAACCAAAGACAGCGTTCGGGAGGAAAAGATGAAAAGAGAATGTCTATCACAATCAATAAAAACGGACGAACCTTTATCGTGGAATGTATCATCTTTCAAGATGCCAGCTTTGAGATTTCGATCAATGATGTCACTCAGGAAGAAGAACAGATAAACTTGAAACGGCAATTGACACAGAACATAGCCCACGAATTGAAAACTCCTGTCAGCAGTATTCAAGGGTATCTGGAGACGATTGTCAGCAACGAGAATATCCCACGTGAGAAAATAAATGTTTTTCTGGAACGTTGCTATGCCCAAAGTAACCGACTGAGCCGGTTGCTGCGGGATATATCCGTACTAACCCGCATGGACGAAGCTGCCAACATGATTGATATGGAACGGGTGGATATCAGCTTATTGGTGGGCAATATTATCAATGAGGTTGCGCTGGAACTGGACGAGAAGCATATCACGGTTGTCAATTCCTTAAAGAAGAGCATACAAATCAAAGGAAATTATTCGCTGATTTATTCCATATTCCGCAATCTGATGGATAATGCCATTGCATACGCCGGAACAAATATCCAAATCAATATAAACTGTTTCCGCGAAGATGAAGGTTTCTACTATTTCAGCTTTGCCGATACCGGTGTGGGTGTGTCACCCGAACATCTGAACCGACTCTTTGAACGCTTCTACCGGGTAGACAAAGGACGGTCACGGAAATTAGGCGGGACAGGATTGGGATTGGCCATTGTAAAGAATGCGGTTATCATTCACGGGGGAAGTATCTCTGCGAAAAATAATCAGGGAGGCGGACTGGAATTTGTATTTACATTGGCAAAAGAGAGATAAACCACTTAAAAAGCCATTACCGCACAAGCTGTTGAAGAATATCTGTTATTACATCCATAACTCCTTGCAAAAAACAAATAAACTACCTATCTTTGCCGCGCATTGGTTCGCAGACCTCACACGGGGAAAGCGATTAAAAGGGAATCAGGTGTAAATCCTGAACAGTCCCGCTGCTGTAAGTTCTATATTATGTTGCAAGCAACCTACTTTTAGCCACTGGAAGAAGAATTTCCGGGAAGGCGCTCGCAACAGGAACAAGTCAGAAGACCTGCCATGCAACCAATTTCACTGCTTTCGAGGAAAAAGCGTTGAATCTAATGAACCGGACAATTCCGTCTATCATTTCATTCATCATTCTGATTCAGAGAAAGTATGTTTTAATAAACTCTGCCAAAAGTTTATTTATGCGTGTCCGGTCGAAGGGATTTCGCCCGGACACTTTTAAACCTAAAAAGAGGAAATGGAAAAGAGGACTTTAGCAATCTTTGCAGTAAGCTGCAACCTGTTTTTATCGACTTCACTTTTTGCACAACAGCAAAGGGTGGATACCGCACGTACCTATTACATCCCCGAAATAACCGTTTCCGATATTTATCAGACCCGTGAGGTTCGCTCTACCGCTCCATTACAGATATTTTCTAAAGACGCTTTAAAGAATCTGAATGCCCTGCAGGTTTCCGATGCCGTGAAACATTTTGCAGGAGTAATTGTGAAAGATTACGGGGGGATCGGCGGACTGAAAACGATATCCATACGAAGTCTGGGTGCGCAACATACTGCTGTAGGTTACGATGGAATCACACTGACTGACTGTCAAACAGGACAAATCGACCTTGGACGTTTCTCTCTCGATAATGTCGACCAACTGTCGTTGAGTAACGGTCAAAGCGACAACATCTTCCAGCCTGCCCGTTTCTTTGCTTCAGCAGGGATACTGAATATACAAACACTCACTCCCCGATTTGAGGACGGAAAGCACACGAATATAAGTGCGTCTTTCAAGACCGGTTCATGGGGATTGGTCAATCCCAGTCTGTTATTGGAACAACGGATCAGTCGGAAATGGACTGTATCTGCCAACGGCGAATGGATGTCATCGGACGGGCATTATCCATATACTTTATATTACGGAAATGAAGAAGGGGATCTGAGTTCACGGGAAAAGCGAAAGAACACGGATGTACAGACATTTCGTGCAGAAGCCGGGCTTTACGGAAACTTCTCCGACAAAGAACAATGGAGGCTAAAAGCCTATTATTTCCAATCTTCCCGCGGATTGCCCAATGCCACAACTTTCTATTATACTCATTCTTCACAACGTCTTTGGGACAAGAACACATTTATTCAAAGTCAATACAAGAAAGAATTTAACCGGCAATGGGTGTTCCAGACTTCTGCCAAGTGGAATTGGAGCTATCAACGTTATTTAGATCCCGACTACAAAGGTTCTACCGGAGAAATAGAGAACAGTTATTACCAGCAGGAGTATTACCTTTCGGGGTCCGTGCTTTACAGGTTATTGAATAATTTGTCTTTTTCGTTTTCTTCTGACGGAAGTATCAACACGATGAATGCCAATCTGAATGACTTTGCCCATCCTACGCGCTATTCGTGGCTGACAGCTTTTGCGGGAAAGTATGTAAACAATTGGCTTACTCTCTCTGCATCCGCTTTGGCAACTGTCATCTACGAGCAGGCCGATAAAGGGGGAAGTGCAGGTAATCACCGTAAACTTTCTCCGTATGTCAGCGCTTCGTTCAAGCCTTTCGACAAGGAAGAATTCCGTATCAGAATTTTCTACAAAGATATCTTTCGCCTGCCAAGCTTCAACGATTTATACTACGGTGAAACTGGAAACAACAAGTTGAAACCGGAGAATGCACGGCAGTATAATATAGGTCTGACATACAGTAAGGATGTATGCCCGTTCCTGCCTTATCTCTCGGCAACTGTTGATGCGTATTACAACAAGATAACGGATAAAATCATTGCCTATCCTACCAAGAACCTTGCTGTCTGGAGTATGAGAAATCTCGGCAGTGTAGAAATCAAAGGCATTGATGTCACAGGTAGCGTGTCCCTCCAGCCTTGTGAAAAGCTCCGTATCAATCTTTCGGGGAATTATACATACCAACAGGCTTTGGATGTAACCAACCCCGACCCTGCTTCCGAAGAAGGGAGAACTTACAAACATCAGATAGCTTATACCCCCCGTGTTTCCGGTTCGGGACAGGTAGGTATCGAAACGTCTTGGGTTAATTTATCTTACTCATTCCTGTTCTCAGGAAAACGATATACACAAGGAGAAAATATCACAGAGAATAGAATGGAGAGTTATAGTGACCACAGTATCTCTGTGGGGAGGGAGTTAACTATACGGAAGATTAATACTTCTATTCATATAGAAGTATTAAATATAGCCAATAACAATTATGAGATTATCAAGAACTTTCCAATGCCCGGACGTTCTGTTAGAGCAACGTTCAGTATCAAATATTAACTATGAAACAAATAACTATAAATAGAAAATATATATTGCAGACATGGTTATGGATGCTCTTACTGTTATTCATTGCCTGTGATGATATGGAGGACAAGCCATCTATCCCCAACATTGATGGCAGTAATATCTCCGAAACCGGAACTGCAGAGCTATATATATTAAGCGAAGGATTGTTTAACTTGAATAACAGTTCTTTGGCCCGTTATTCGTTCAAAAAGGGAAAGCTTACTAAAAATTACTTCAAGGACCTAAACAAACGAGGGTTGGGTGATACAGCCAATGATATGGCATTATATGGTGGCAAATTATACATTGTAGTCAATGTATCCAGTACCATTGAAGTAATAGACTTCCAAACAGGAGTTTCTATCAAACAAATCCCTATGCTGGCAGAAAACGGCAGTTCACGACAGCCACGCCATATCACGTTTCATAAAGACAAGGCATACGTATGTTCATACGATGGTACCGTTGCACGGATCGACACTACTTCCTTAGAAATAGATGCCTTGACAAAAGCCGGAAGAAACCCGGAAAATATCTGTATACAAAATGACAAACTATATGTATCCAATTCCGGTGGTTTGGATTATTCTGCAGGCTTAGGTGTAGACAATACAGTTTCCGTGATTGACATCACTTCCTTTACAGAAATAAAGAAAGTAACAGTCGGTCCCAATCCCGGATGTATTGTACCAGGACCAGACGAAACAGTTTATGTAGCTACTCATGGAAATAACATAGCAGATGGTGACTTCCACTTTGTAAAGATAGACTGCAGAACAGATGAAGTAGCACATATTTATGACGAAAAAGTCATGAATTTTGCAATCAGTGGCAATATCGCTTATTTATATAATTACAACTACAATACAGAGTCATCTTCTATCAAGGTTTTCAATCTAAAGACCGGACAGACTATACGCGAAAACTTTATCACAGACGGAACCCGGATCAACACCCCTTACGGTATTAATATCAATCCATACAGTGACAATATCTACATAACGGAAGCATATAGTTACACCATAACCGGTGACATACTTTGCTTCAATCTAAACGGACAGTTGCAATTCAGAATCAACCGTGTCGGACTGAACCCTAATACCGTTGTGTTCAGCAACAAAGTATCATCAGGAGACAGCAGTGAAGAGAACTCGGATCCGAATGCCCCCTCTGCATTTGCCAATAGAGTATTGGAATACAGACCGGCCCCCTGCCAGTTTATGAATACATCCACAACTGCTTATAAAGAAAACTATACATCTGAAGATGTGAGAAAATATGCAGAAGAGCTACTCAAAGATCCAGACCTATGTCTTCTTAGTCTTGGAGCATACGGAGGTTATATCACGGTAGGATTTGATCATACAGTACCTAACGTTCCCGGAGAATATGATTTCAAAATATATGGCAACGCGTACTATGACGCATTCGGAACATTAACTGGAAAGCTTGGTGGAAGCTCAGAGCCAGGCATTGTATTAGTTTCGAAAGATGTTAATGGTAACCAATTACCTGATGATGAATGGTATGAGCTTGCCGGCAGCGAATATACGTCTTCCGCAACTATAAAAAATTATACTATTACTTATCACCGTCCCACATCAATATTGGATAAAGTTAAATGGACAGATAATCAAGGAAACGAGGGATATGTAAACAGAAATGATTTCTATACTACCAATTCATATTATCCATTATGGATAGAAGAGAACGAGATGACATTTCATGGTAGCCGTTTGAAAAATAACGCTGTGAATGAACCTCGTGAAGATATGCCAGAACATTGGGTAGGATACTGCTATCCATACGGATATGCAGACAATCACCCTAATAACACAGAAAAAAGTAAATTTCAAATAGACTGGGCAGTAGACAAAAATGGACATCCCGTTCAATTAGATGGCATTGATTTCGTTAGAATTTACACAGCTGTCAATCAAAATACAGGGTGGATGGGAGAAATTTCAACCGAAATACAAGCTATTGAAGATTTACATTTTGGGAAACAATAAACAATTATGTATAAATTATTTAATTAAAAGAAGAATGAAAAAGATGAAATTCTTAGTTAGCCAACTATATATGTTGGCATTGCTGGCATTGCCATTCATTTCATCATCATGTAGTGACGATGATGATGATCCAAAAGTTGAAATTACTAGTCTAGGTATTGAAAATGGTGCAACAGTTAATGCGGGGCAAGCTGTTGAACTAAAAGCGCAGATCAACAATAATCACGGAACAACTAGTTACTCATGGGTTATAAATGGAAAAGAAGTTTCTACAGAAAACATATATACTTTCCAAAGTGACACGGTCAAAACCTACACAATACAACTAACAGTTAATAACGAATATGATACTGTAAAAAAAGAGATAAATATCACTGTTACATATCCAGCCTCATTCTATGTCATTAACGAAGGAAAAGAATATTCCTCTATTAATCAATACAAGGAAGGCAAATGGAACAAAAAGATTATTGAAGACTTAGGTCTAACCGCAACAATAGGAGTAATCTACGAAAACTATATGTACATTGTCTCTAAAGGTTCACCCAACTTAACCAAAATGAATATGGACAATTTTAGTAATGCAAGTCAAATCGATAATATAGATGGACAAGGATACAATATTTGCATTATCAATCAAGAGACAGCTGTCATGACCACCAGCAAGGGAGCATACAAAGTGAAATTAAATCCACTTACAGTTGAAGATAAACTCCTTAATACTAGCAATAGTAAAGACATATATAAAATAAAGGAGCAGCTATTTATTTTGGACGGGAATACGATAAAAGTATATAATATAAATGATTTTAGTTTTAAAAAAGACCTTACCCACCAAGCAAATGCAGGCTTTGCCCAAGCCAAAGACGGTTCATTATGGGCTGCAAATGGTAACAAACTAGTCAAAATTGATACTAACAAATTAGAGAGCGAGGAGATTCAATTGCCAAACGACTTAAACATCTTTTTTGACAAATTTGCTTACAGACCAAGCGGTTTATGCGCTTCTACTACAGAAAATGCTCTATATTTTGCTCATGCACCCAATTTCAGCGGCACGGATATCTATAAATTTGATATTACTACTCAAAACGTAAATAAATTCTTCACTGCTCCAACAAATTACTCCGGATATGGTGCAGGCATACAGGTAAATCCCCAAAATGGTGACGTATACCTCATTTATACAGAAGACGGATGGGGAGCACATTATTTAAATACCTATATTTACGTAGTCGATGGAGTGACCGGAACCCAAAAAGCTATTATTGATTACACCGGTGAATATTGGTTCCCGTCAACCATAACTTTCCAATAACAAGAGTGTGATTTATAGATAAAAAGACAAATAGTCGCAAAAATAATAAAAAAGCGTTAGGCTACTTCTTGGAAAGTCTGACGCTTCTTTTTATTCTCTACCATATGTTCTTGTGGGTACAAATCGAGAATATAACAACAGAAGAATTAATTACACAAATCAGTAAATGTCTGTCAAAAGCATTAGTGAACATTTCTCATTCAGCCTGCATTCAGTTCTCCGTCCACGTCAACACAAAATCCGGCTCAATACGATAACCGACCGTATAGAGTTTCTGCTGCTGCGTTACCAATTCCTGAACCTGAAATGTTCCCTCCACTTGAGGAATAAAATGCGCCAGACGAAGTTTACGGAAATCTGCATCGGCGTTCTCCATGCGCTTGAAGATTGTTTCTTTAGCAGACCAATACAACAACAGCCCCCAAGTCAAATCTTCCTGATAAGATTCTACCTGTTCATCAGGGCGTATATAACGGTCGGATACCCGATGAACCCGTTGCCCGTATTGTTCAATATCAATGCCAACAGAATTCAAAGAACTAAGTGCTACCGCCACATATCCTTTCGTATGAGAAATACTGATATAAAAGGAATGATCGGAAAGAAACGGTTTTCCTTCGGAAGAGTAAACAATCTCTTTGTCTTCCTGTAACATCGAATACAACAAAACACGAACAGACAACCATTCCATCTTCCGACGTTCAGAAGTAAAACGCAGTAATTCCTTTTCACAAGATATTTTCCGTGTATTGGGCAACAAAGACAATAATACGTCCAAAGACTCCTCCATCTTCCAGACAGCCCATTGTATGCCATCTTCCCTATGTCGCAGGTATAACGCCATCTTATTCTTTTCCTTCCGACACTTCGGGTTCTTTTGGCAAAATCGTAAACTTCACTTTCAAGATACGGCGACTGTCCATCTCCAGTACTTCGAATTCATAATTATGATAAGTCACCTTCTCGTGTAAGGCAGGAAATTCACCCTTTATCTCAAGCAACATACCAGCCAAAGTATCCGCATCCCCTATCACCTTCTCAAACTCATCTTCGTCTACTTTTACAATCTTATAGAAATCGGTCAATTGTGTCTTCGCTTCAAAAATCCAAGTATGGTCGTTCAATACAACGTATGTACGTTCTTCATCGTCATATTCATCATGAATCTCACCCACAATTTCTTCAATAATATCTTCCATCGTCACCAATCCGGACGTTCCTCCGAATTCATCAACAACAATGGCTATATGAATCTTATTCGCCTGAAAGTCGCGCAGCAAATCATCAATCATCTTCGTCTCCGGCACAAAATAGGCCGGACGGATCAGCGATTGCCAACGAAAGTTATCTCCTTTGTTCACATGAGGCAAAAGATCCTTGATATACAACACTCCCTTGATATTATCCCGCGAACCGGAATAGATAGGAATACGCGAATAAGCGTTCTCAATGATACATTGCATCACCTCCTTGAAAGGTGTACGGATATCCAAATCGACCATATCCAGACGTGATGTCATCACCTCCTTCACTGTTTCTCCGCCAAAACGGATAATTCCTTCCAAGATATTATTTTCCTCAGACAGTTCCGCTTTATCTGTCAGTTCTAATGCGTGCGACAACTCGTCAACAGAGATATTATGACTCTTTTTGGCGAAATGCTTATTAAGAAAAGCTGTTGAACGTACCAAGACAGTAGCCACCGGACGAAATATCTTCTCCAGATAATAAATTCCCGGTGCGGAGAAACGGCAAAAAGCCAAAGTTTTCTGTGCAGAATAGATCTTCGGCATTATTTCACCGAACAACAATAACAGAAAAGTAAGTATTACAGTCAGTATAAGAAACTCTGCCAATGGAGAATGGAAGATAAACACATTCATGAAAAAGAAATTGCAGAGCATGATAATAGTCACGTTCACAAAGTTATTAGTGATCAGTATCGTCGCTAGAAGGCGTTCGGAATCACCAAGAAGTGCACTTATTTTTTCATCGGAAGGATGATTGCGTTCGTCAATATCATTCCGGTCCGAAGGAGAAAGCGAGAAAAAAGCTATTTCAGAAGCCGAAGCAAAACCGGAAGCAAGCAGGAGCACACCAGCCAATACTATGGCGATAATAGCAGAGATAGAAGGAGTAAGTACGGTAATACCGTCGAAAATGCCAGCTAACTGGCTTAAATAACCATCTGAGTCCAAAGATTCTATATTTTAGTTAAACAAAAGATAATGTGCCTATAAGTTTGCGAAAGCCAGTCGGCACACTACCATATTATCTAGAACGGCAAATCATCCGCCGAATTATCTTGTATTGATTGAGCCTGCGATTGCTGTGACTGTTGCGGCTGCTGTACCGGAGCGGCAACGGGTTGCTGCGTGGAAGCTGTAGCTCCCGCACCGGAGTTAGTTCCTTTCGGAGTCAGCATTTCCATATTATCTACATAAATCTCTGTAGTATAACGTGTAGCACCTGCCTGATCTGTGTACGAACGGGTTCTAATCTTTCCTTCCAGATACAACTTGTCACCTTTGTGTACGTATTTGTCTACAATCTCAGCCAAACGGTTGGATGCAACGATATTATGCCACTCTGTCCTGTCGGGAATCTGAGTCCCATTTGCTAACGTATAACCGCGTTCTGTTGTTGCCAACGGAAAAGTAGCTACAGCCGAGCCTGCATCGAAGTATTTTACACGTGGATCCTGACCCACGTTTCCCAACAATATCACTTTATTTACTGACATATACGTATCAAGTTTATGATTCTTAAATTCAAATCTGCTGCCAAAATTAAACAGAATAACAATAGAATGCAAGAATTGTTATAACTTTTATTTCAGATCGATATACTTCTCAATGAAAGCGTGCACCAAGCGGGAAACAGCGTATCGCTCCAATTCCTCAGCTTTTATTTTTTGGAATTTACCGAAAGAAGCAGTTCCTTCGGGCAATATCACTTCATAAAAATTAGCATAAATCACCCGATGCGACAATATATGTTTTACCTCTCTGCATACCGGACGCACCACAGGTTGCTCTCCGGGGGCAAACAACGTCTGAAATTCCGGCAAAGCCAAAAACTCTTCTTCCGGCAAAGAGGATGAAGTCTCTATTAAAGGCAGTTCAAACAAATTCTTCCAAATATCATTATCCGTCCGTTTATTAATAAAGGTATGCGCGCCCGCACGTACATAAATATAATTGAAGTAACGATTCGTTGACTTCGTCTTATGTTGCTTCACCGGAAGCACGGTAACCAGCCCTTTCGATAAAGCCGAACAGCCGACAGATAACGGACAGAACAGACAGTCGGGTGACTGCGGTGTACATTGAATCGCCCCGAAATCCATAATTCCCTGATTATACAGGGCAGGCTGTTTCTTGTCCAACATCTCGTTCGCCAATTCTGTAAACAGTTTCTTCCCTGCTGTCGAGTCAATCGGTGTTTCAATACCAAAATAGCGCGAAAGTACACGATACACATTCCCGTCCACCACCGCATAAGGCATATTATATGCAAACGAACAGATGGCAGCCGCCGTATATTCCCCTACTCCTTTCAAAGCCAGTACCTCCGGATACGTTTTCGGAAAAACACCATTCATGCTTTTTGCCGCCGCATGAAGATTGCGGGCACGGGAATAATATCCCAACCCCTGCCAATACTTCATCACCTCGTCCTCCTCCGCATCCGCCAATGTAGATACATCGGGAAAGCGTCCGATAAACCGAAGGAAATAATCATATCCTTGAACTACACGCGTCTGTTGAAGAATGATTTCCGAAATCCATATCAAATAAGGATCAGAAGAATCACGCCACGGCAAATCACGTTTATTTTCTTTATACCATTCTATAATCGTTTCCGTAAACATATTAGCATATTGGCACATCAGTATATCTTTTTTCCGACAAAAGTAACTCTTTTGGTTCTAAGAAACCTCTATGCAACCATTTTTTTAGAAAAATGTGTAGAATATATTTTTTTAGGAGCTTAAAAAGCTATATATTTGCAGTCCAAAAAATTAGCAATAACATAGTAATAATATTTTTTTTAAGGAAAAATGACTAAAGCAGATATTGTAAACGAGATTACAAAGAAAACTGGGATTGACAAGCAGACAGTTCTTACTACAGTAGAAGCCTTCATGGATGCCGTAAAAGATTCTTTGTCTAACGATGAAAATGTGTATTTACGTGGATTTGGTAGTTTCGTAGTGAAAAAAAGAGCACAGAAAACTGCTCGTAATATTTCAAAGAATACTACTATCATTATCCCTGAGCACAACATTCCGGCTTTCAAACCGGCTAAGACATTTACAATTTCAGTAAAGAAATAATAAACAAGAGTATTAACCCATAAAATGTGAAGCTATGCCAAGCGGAAAAAAGAAAAAAAGACATAAAATGTCTACGCACAAGCGTAAAAAAAGATTAAGAAAGAACAGACATAAAAGCAAAAAATAATTTTTAGGTCTGGATCACACAGAAATAAAGAACAAACTTGCGAAGCTAATGTCTTTCAAGTTTGTTCTTTGTTTAAGTAGTTAACTCAAAATGAACAATTTGTTAAAATAGTTGTTCGTACAAATGAGATTCAATCAATAATAAGGAAACAAAACAGTGACAAGTGAACTAGTAGTTGACGTACAGCCTAAAGAGGTTTCCATCGCTCTTCTCGAAGATAAGAGCTTGGTGGAACTTCAAAGCGAAGGAAGAAATATTTCCTTTTCTGTGGGCAATATGTATTTAGGACGTATCAAGAAATTGATGCCCGGACTGAATGCATGCTTTGTGGACGTTGGTTACGAGAAAGACGCTTTCCTCCATTATTTAGATTTGGGTCCTCAATTTAACTCACTCGAAAAGTTTGTAAAGCAGACTTTAAGCGACAAAAAGAAGCTGAACTCCATCAGCAAGGCAACCCTGCTTCCCGACCTCGACAAGGATGGGACTGTATCCAACACACTCAAGGTGGGACAAGAAGTAGTGGTGCAAATCGTAAAGGAACCGATCTCCACCAAGGGACCGCGACTGACATCCGAAATTTCGTTTGCAGGGCGCTATCTCGTACTCATCCCTTTCAATGACAAGGTTTCCGTATCACAAAAAATTAAATCGAGCGAAGAACGCGCCCGTCTGAAACAACTGCTGATGAGTATCAAGCCGAAAAACTTCGGTGTCATCGTCCGTACCGTAGCAGAAGGAAAACGCGTAGCCGAACTCGACGGAGAGCTTAGAGTCCTGATCAAACATTGGGAAGATGCAATGGTGAAAGTACAGAAAGCCACCAAGTATCCGACGTTGATTTATGAAGAAACCAGCCGCGCCGTAGGTTTGTTGCGCGACCTCTTCAACCCTTCTTTTGAGAACATCCACGTCAACGACGAGGCCGTGTACAATGAAATTAAAGATTACGTAACATTAATTGCGCCCGACCGGGCCAATATCGTAAAACTGTACAAAGGCCAACTTCCCATTTACGACAATTTCGGTATCACCAAACAGATTAAATCATCGTTTGGTAAAACAATCTCTTACAAGAGTGGTGCCTATCTGATTATTGAGCACACTGAGGCGCTTCACGTAGTAGACGTGAATAGCGGCAACCGCACCAAGAATGCCAACGGGCAGGAAGGTAACGCACTCGAAGTAAATCTTGGAGCCGCCGACGAGCTGGCCCGCCAGTTGCGATTAAGAGATATGGGTGGTATCATTGTCGTGGACTTCATCGATATGAATGAAGCCGAAAACCGTCAGAAGCTTTATGAACGTATGTGTGCCAATATGCAGAAAGACAGGGCACGGCATAATATTCTGCCGCTTAGCAAATTCGGGCTAATGCAGATTACACGCCAACGTGTGCGTCCGGCAATGGACGTCAACACGACCGAAACCTGCCCTACTTGCTTCGGCAAAGGCACTATCAAGTCGTCCATTCTTTTTACGGACACTTTGGAGAGTAAAATTGATTACCTGGTCAATAAACTGAAGGTTAAGAAATTCTCGTTACACGTCCATCCGTATGTTGCCGCCTACATCAATCAGGGACTCGTTTCTCTGAAACGGAAATGGCAGATGAAATACGGATTCGGTATTAAGGTTATTCCAAGTCAGAAACTCGCTTTCCTACAATATGTATTCTACGATACACATGGAGAGGAAATCGATATGAAGGAAGAAATCGAAATCAAATAGACAGAGAAACGGCGCCTCGTTGCAACGAGACGCCGTTTTGTTATTGAAACTATATAGAAAGCAATGCCGGAAGCTCCGATAAACGGGTAATAAAAGGTATACCGACTTCTCCTGTTCTGCCTTCCGGACAACCTTGAACAACCTGACAACCAAGAGACAATCCCGGTTGAATGTCATTTTTCATCGAGTCACCGACAACCAGCACTTCTTCATAGGCAAATCCGGCACGGTCAATTGCCCGTTTCCACAAGGAAGGATCAGGCTTACGTACACCTTCAAGCGTCGAATCTGTGATAGAGTGAAAATAAGATACAATTCCCAAATCCGTTACAATCTTCTTAAGATTTCCATAATAATTGGAAACAAGCAACAGGGTGTATGAGCGATGTAACTCATCAAGTACAGTACGGGATGCGACCACATAATCCGATGAATAATCCGTCACAAGGCGGGCTGCTTTTAAAGGCAAACTCTTCCTATTCTCCGGTGTATCCGGCAAAACGCCACGTTCTATCAGACTTTTAAACTGTAAGTCGGTCTTAAATGCCTGCGTCTCAAGCAGGGAATGTTCGGGCTTTACTAGTTGCAATTGCTCCATCATCCGCTCCGCATACACATACGAATCTCGAAAATTTTCTTTTGTCAAAGGAAGATTCAACTTCATCGTATAAAGATGAATGTAAATATCCATCCAATGCAAAAAAGGCGAGTCAAGCGTTCCGCCAAAATCAAAAGCAACCGCTTTTATCTTATCTTTATCTATCATTTTTTATTTCCTATCTTCATTAATGCAAGACCTATCACAATCCAGAATAATTCGCGAACACGGGTGATCAGTGCTGTATATACACCATAGGCTCCCGACAGAGACAAACCACCTACCGCCAAAGCAAATCCACCTTCACGGCCTCCTAACTGCATAGGCAAGAAAAACAACAAATTGGCCAGTAAGGAAGAGAATGCCAAAATCAAAACGCAACTCACAAAACTGACATTAGTAGTAAGCACATTCAATATAAGCCATACTTCCATACAACTAACAACGCGTGCGAGATATTCCAAAAACAACGCACTATAAAATGTACTTTTCTTTTGACGATGTAACAAGGCAATCTGGCTATCTATATTTTCCAGTTTCGCCTTATGAGTCTCCGAGAAACGGATAACCCATTTCTTCAGAAACGGTATTTTACTTCCCAAATGGACACAAGCCACTGCCATCCCATGACGGTATCCCTTCACAAACAGGATACTCAACAGCAAACAGAAAACCGTTACCAATCCCAGCACAATCCCCATTTCCCAACTGACAGGATAGAACACCGCATAAATTACGACAGCGCTCAACCATAAACAGAAATGCGAGAAAATGTGCATCATTACATAAAGGATGACCGATGAAGTAGCACGTTCCACTCCTACGTAGGGAGTAAGTTCCATGATACGATAAGGTTCCCCTCCCATCAGTCCCACCGGAGTAACATAGTTGATAGCAAATCCGGAGACCGTAAATTTATATAACTTAGAGAAAGTCAATGAAGATACTTTTCCCCCGCTACGCACAATAATATACCACGAAAGAGCATTAATGGCATAGATAACCAGCCACAGCAACAACACCAACGGCAGGTAAATCCCCGCACGCTTCAGATTGTTCAACAACTCCTCATAAGATACATCAAAAGTGAAAAGCATGATAACAACAGCTACAATGCCAAACACAAGGAAAATGTTTCTAAAACGACTCTTCATAAATATTATAAGTTTTGGTACATTTGTCTGCACAACCGCTCGTGCTGACATATCATATATATCAGTAATCCGTTAAGTACGGTCAGTTCAAAGACAAAATAAATCCAAGGCAGATTGACCAATAACGAAATAAACAACACAATAACACGTGTATTGAATGAAAGAATATTGGTGTATTTCATTAATGGAAGACTACCTTCACGAAAACGGTTTCTAACCTCTTGCGGATATACTTCGCCATATTTCGCACGTAACGCCGCAAAAAAACGCTGGAAAGCCGGAGAGAATTGTTCCTGCGAATGCGTATAACCCGTATAAAACCAAAGGAATGTTTTCCGCACCAAGTCTTTCTTCCATGACAACGAAAGATACAACTCGCGTTGTTGCACGGAATTATCCAACTCACTGCCGGATTTCCCTTTCAAGAAGAAAAGATGCACATTCCGGTAATAATCCGCCATGGCCGCCTGCTTACTATGCGAAAATCCTGCTACCGCAGCCAATAGCCAAATCCAATACCCCCATTCCGGTGTCAGTCGTAAACAGATAGCTACATAAATAGAAATAAACCAAAAATCACCGGATACTCCATCCAGAATACGACCAATTTCAGACTTTTGCCCAGTCATACGTGCTAACTGTCCGTCAGCACTGTCATACATATTTGCCCAAACGAGCAAACACATACCTATTATATTTATCAGCAGGTCATTATAATAAAACAATATACCGGCAGCTATCCCCAAAAAAATAGAAGCTATGGTGATAGCGTTAGGAGTAACTCCCAAATGACGAAACAGAAGAGCCCAACGATAACCGATAGGACGGTAGAACAACAAGTCGATCCATTCTTCCGTATCAGTAGACTTCAAGGTTGCCTCCAGCCCCTTTGCACTTACTTCATTATTCATAATCCTACGTTCTCTACTTTTCTTATGATAATTCCACCAATCTCCTTCGCCGCTTCCTGACGACAAGGAGCAAAACTAGGCCAATCGTTAAAATCAATGATACGAATCGTTCCATCCGGTGCTACGATACAGTCGCCACCATATACCGTCACATCCAGCACTTTCGCCGCATCACTGCAAAGTTGATGCAACCCCTCTTCCGAGAAAGGAATGCCAGACGGAGCACCATTAATCTCTTCAAGGCCAAATTTGCTATGATTACCCTCCTGCGGATAAAACCAATAGAAAAAATCAGTACCGGCTACTCCATAGAATTTAACCAAATCACCTTTCAAATGCTCATTAATCACCACACGTTCGATACCACGCAAAGCATATTCCGCAATGACCTCCTGCAATTCGGCAGAAGTACGTACAAACGTTACATCTTCACGATGAATGGCATGAAAGTCCGCACGTTTCAACCAACAAGGCTCAAATACAGGTTTTATCAATGCTTCGGGGACACCATCATTCGTATCCCATATCAAACTTCGAGGGTGAGAAATCTGATTTTCAAGCAGCAGAGTAGTCATTCGCTCACGTGTGCAATTCTCGATACCATGTCCGGAATTGACCGCAAAGCAATCCTCTTTTCCTTCCAACTTCTGCAACTTCCGCACAGAAGCCTTACTACGCATCATGGTAAATATATACTTCTCGCCTTTCAACGAATTAGTCAGGAATTCCTGTTCCGTATACATATTCACCTGATGACCATTTTCTTTCAAATACTGGGCAACAGCCGAAAAGATGGCGGCATCATTGCCGACATGATTGGGTGAAAAAAGAGAATATCGCTGTATTCCCGCAAAAATCAAGGATCTCATTTAATCAGTTGTTCATCTAAAAAAAGTTCGGCTTTCTTCACATCCGCCGCATGGTCTATGTCTATTACTTTTGAGAATGGGTAAGCCCGCAACTGCAAACCGGCATCAACCAGATATTGTTGGAAACCGCGCATACGGGAAACTCCTGCCTCCATCGCTAAAGGCAACTGTGCCAAAGCACGCTGATTCATACAATAAATTCCTCCCGATATATAACGCAAGCCGTCATAAGCCTCACTGGCATATCCCGTAATCCGCAAATTATCCGCTGTCTTGACATAAAGAGGACGTTCGTCGTCAATATAATCCGTAACAGCCATCAAAGCATCAGCAGATTCATCAGCACGAAAAGTACGAATATAATCAGCAAACTCTGCTTCACGAAAGATCGGGTCTACCGTTGTCAGACAGAATTTTCCTTCGCCTTGCAGATAAGGCATGAGTTCATAAAAACTATGGAAAGAATCGGGAGTGGATTTTACAATCACATTCAGAGGTATGGGTAGTTGTCGCTGTTGTTGTTCCAAAAAACAACGAACTTCGGACATTTCTTCATTAATAATGATGCAGATAGACTCTGCATCATTATCAAGGAAAATGCGAAATAATCGGCTTAATAGAGGAGTACCCCCCACTTGTACAAGCGGTTTAGGAACCTTCACCCCTTCAGAGACAAGGCGAGAACCTTGCCCTGCGGCTATTAACGCATATTTCATTCTATTATATCTTCCTATTTAAGCCAAATAATCAGGTTCTTTTTCACCAATCATGTTACGCAATGTCTGTTTTACCATTCTCCATTGAGTGAACAAGTCGTGTTCCGGTTGATGTTCAAAATCATGCATCGGGCTCTTGCAGAAGAATGACAACCAAGTCTGGATGCCACACATACCTGCACGCATTGCCAAATCACTGAACAATACAAGGTCGAGCGCGATAGGAGCAGCAAGGATAGAGTCGCGGCAAAGGAAATTTACCTTGATTTCCATCGGATAGCCCATCCATCCGAAGATGTCGATATTGTCCCATGCTTCTTTGTTGTCTTTGCGAGGAGGATAGTAGTTGATACGTACCTTATGATAAACATCTCCGTAAAGATCGGGGAATTTTTCAGGTTCGAAGATAGTATCGATTACAGACAGCTTGCTGACTTCTTTTGTTTTGAAGTTTTCCGGCTGATCAAGCACTTCACCATCACGATTACCCAATATATTGGTAGAGAACCAACCGCTCACACCCAACATACGAGTCTTGAACATCGGAGCCAATACAGTCTTCATCAAAGTCTGACCACTCTTGAAGTCTTTTCCTGAGATAGGCACATTCATCTTTTTAGAGAATTCCCACATAGCCGGAGTATCTACGCACAAGTTAGGAGCACCCATAATAAACGGAGCACCTTCTGCAATAGCAGCATAAGCGTAACACATACTCGGAGAAATAACTTCCGTATTATTCTCCTTCATTGCTTTTTCCAAAGCAGCGAGTGACTGATGTTCGTCAGACAACGGAACGTAGATTTCTGTGCTGGCAGCCCAAAGAACAACGATGCGGTCGCAGTTGTTAGCAGCCTTAAAGTCACGGATATCCTGACGGAGTTGTTCTACCATGTCCCAACGGGTAGCAGCATTCTTGATATAAGTACCATTCAGACGTTTAGCAAAATTGTGATCGAAAGCTGCCGGCATTGGCTTGATGGCTTCCAATTCGTCTTTTACTCCGTTCAGGTCTTTTTCTTTCAAGACTTCTGCATACATAGCAGCCTCGTATGCGTTATCCGGGAAAATATCCCAACCTCCGAAAACAATGTCATTCAAATCTGTCAAAGGTACAACATCTTTGATAAGTTTTTCCTCATTGTTTTCCATGCGCATAGTAGCCAACTGTGAAATAGATCCTATCGGTTTTGCCAGTCCCTTGCGAGAGGCTAGTGTACCCGTAATCATTGTGGTAGCAACTGCTCCACCCACTCCAACTACCAACACGCCGAGACGTCCGGTAGCGGGCTTAATTTCTTGTTTCATTTCTATTCTATTAAAATTAAACTAAAATTGTTGCAAAAATAAGATTAATTAATTATTAAAACGAGCTTTATTTGTCATATAAACATGGCAATTAGCAGGATTTAACTTTTAGAAGGTCATGTGGAGACTTATCCTCAATCCTGATTTGTCAATTCCGGGTGCATCACGGTATGTAAGCCTCCACACATAGTCCAAGCGTAATACCTTGAGAATATTTTCAATACCTATCCCTGCCTCCACGTATGGTGTTTTCCCCATTGACTGTGTGTTCGCTATCGGAAAAGCGAACAAGCCATCACTCAAGGCCGGATTGTTCTTATCACTTAAATGCCCATACAACCCGCGACATGAGACAACCTCCCTCCATTTTAGCTTCTTTAACAATGGAATACGATTGAATAACCAACCGTTGAGGAAATAGGTAACATCCCATGAGAAATATTCGTCATTCATAAATTCCATCGCATTCATCAATGAATAAGATTCAGGCTGAATGGTATAAGAAAGGTTGGCATTGGGCATGATTAACAAGGGGAAAGGAACTTTGTTCCACACTTTACCCGCTTTCAGAATAATATCCGTATAGCCGAAAGCAGAAAACCAGAACCGCTTCTGGATACCGGCCTCAGTATGGTTATATGTATAATCGCTACCTAAAATACCCTTACCGGCAATAGTATGCGATAAGGTAAAGACAGGTGCATCCAACGAAACGGGGAAACGGTTCCATTGAGTTTGGAAAAACTTCTCATTAGGGGCATAACGTAACTTCAACTCAGCCGCACTGGTAGAAAAATCCTTGACCGGAGTATAAACGTTGCCTTCTTTTCGCAGAAAAGGAATCAGATACGAAGACTCATCCGTCCGCCTGCGGGCTGTCAATTGGAAAGAAAAGCCCGAATAGAATTCATTGGTATAGGTCATTTCCGCCTGTTTGAAATAACCGATACGGTCATCCTTTTCACGTTTCAAAGCCAGAAACACATTATCTTTACTCGTATACAGGTAATTTTGTCCGTATTGGTTGACATCAGACTCGTAATGTAACTTCAAAGAGTGAATAGGAAATTCGTTAGCATATTCTTTTTTCTTTTTGAACGAATATTCCAGTTCCGCCAATCCTTTCACACGTTCATCCTTAAAACCGTACGCAATGTACCCTTTTGCAAACAGATGAGGATTAAGCCAGGCAGTTGTCATCCCTCCGGCACGAATACGGGGACCTTCGAGTGTATTACCACTAATAGTGGCGTTCATCGGGCCAATATAGAAAAGAGGCGCTTCCTTAGAGGTCGGGATATATCCGGTAAAGAGGATAGAAAGCACCTTCTCTGTCCAATAATAGACCGGATAACTGCGCAACTGTGCCATCAAGTGATCTACCGAATTTTCTTGTTGCGAGATAGCGGCTTCCGGGCGATTCTCCGCCCAAAAAGATTCGGAACGCGCCAAAGCCTCCGTTTCTTCAATGATACGTTCCGGCTTGGTGAAAACCTTGTCGGCTTCTGCAGTCGGTGCAAATGTATAATTGCTATAATCCGCCACACGACGGGCAAAGATCCCATCCTGCCCTTCGGTCAACTTAAATTCAACCGTAATGCTTTCATGATCGAGTAGGCGCGTACCGTCTTCGGCACGTTTGAATTCCTGTTCGAGCAACATATAGTCTACAAAATTCAGGTTTATCTTTTTGGGAAAGTTGAACACGGCACGTTTGACAAAATAAGTAGAGTCGAGCACTACATACAGATGTCCGTTGAATCCGAAAGACTCGGAGTTAAATGGGGTGAAAGCCAGATCTACACAAGGTTCACCGGCTATCTGCAATGTATCCATCAGATAATACTTATAGAATCCCGTACCGATTCGGGACAGTGGACTGACAAACTTATTGGTAAACAGGGAAATGTTATTTTCGTAAATATCCACATCCTTGAAAACTTCGTTGATAGCAGCCTGCATCCCTTGTTTGGAAAGGAACTCATCAACACCTGCCTGTTTGCGTCCTTTCACCCATTGTTTCTCGGAGCGGGGAGATTTCCGATAATAGTCCGTAGCAAGCAACTCTCGGGCTGATACGGTAAGAATAGGTTTACCGGTGACGGCAGAAGTATCTATATACTCGGTAAGAAAATCAAATTTACGATATAACCATTTCTTCTGCTTCTCTTCATCAAAATTATTCAGCGCGAAAGTAGTCTTCTCATAACGTTCGCGTTGCCAAAAATCTTTTTCATTTGGAGAATAATTATCACGACTCTCAATCATCCGACGAACAAACTCCACTGCCGGATTATCTTTTTTCCGGTAACGTTCCCGTTTGGGTTTTACCACGACTTCAGAAAGGTCATAAGCAGTAGGTGCAAGCGCTACTTTGTAGAATAAATTACGGGCTGGATAAATCCTCCGACTATTTTCGTTATAGCCGATGACCGATATCACAAGAATTGCTTCGGAACGGTTGGTCTTGAAATAAAAGCGTCCATCACTGCCGGTCGTAGTTCCCTCAGTCGTGTCTTTCAAACGTACAGATGCATAAGGTAGAGGTTCTTTTGTCAGAGAATCAGTCACCACTCCTTGCACTACATACTGTGCGCTTAGAGGAATACTGATTAACAATAAAAGAAAGAGCGTCAGTGTACCTTTTACGATTAGTCTCATACCTTAAAATCCTATTGAATTGAGCGGGACAAAGGTACAGGTATTTAAGGACAAAAAAAGGTCTGTTTGACGGAAGAAGTGTTCTTATTTGACACAATCAAAGAAGAACAGTCCGATTTATTCGCAATAATCGGGAAGGCGCACAGTGAAACGGGTTCCCTTACCCACTTCGGAAGTTACAGAGATAGTTCCTTTTAAACGTTCGACAATTGTTTGACAGATACTCAATCCCAATCCTGCCCCTTGTGTGAAATTATCAACTTTATAGAACCGTTCAAAGATGTGCCGGATACCTTCTTCCGAAATGCCGACTCCGGTATCTTCTACAAAGATACGGGTATATCCGGGCTCTTCCTCTTCTTCATAACCGAAAGTGATAGAACCGCTGAATGTAAACTTAGCCGCATTATTAATCAGATTATTCACTACCTGTTGCAGGCGTACATTATCTGTCTGAAGGTACTTTTTATCCCCTTCGGGCATACGTAGCAGCAGTTCCACTCCCGGAGGCATATTCAACCGCTGCGAATCGTGAACAGTCTTCAACAGCAGAGGTAAGTTATGTTCCGCAAAGATAAATTCCATCGTACCTGACTCTATACGGGACAAGTCAAGAATATCATTAATCAATGCCAACAGCAAACCACAATTTTTATTAATAGTCGCAATAAACTGAGCAACTTCTTCTGTTGTAAACCCACTTGTATCACTCAGTAAATCAGAGAAACCAACAATAGCATTCAATGGAGTGCGAATCTCATGGCTCATATTGGCAAGGAAGGCTGATTTCAGTTTATCAGTCTGAAGAGCTTTATCACGCGCTTCCCTCATTTCCTGTTCGGCCGTCTTATATCGCTGAATACTTTGACAGACACCTAATATATTATACAGCGAGTCTTGCGTCAATCCTGTGATAACGGAAGAACGGTATTCCCACCACTCGTATTCACCATCAGCGTTACGTTGACGGAAGTTCAGGCGCGTATTCGTATCTTCTCCGGTCAGCGCCCTGCCAAATAACAGTTTCACTTCCTTCAAATCGTCCGGATGAACCGTCCGCTCCATATCCTCACGTGAAATTATCGTAACCGATTCTTCATATCCCAGACGTGTCAAAAAGCCCTGAGGAAAGATGAAACAATTTGTTTCCACATCGAATTGCCACGGATAAATGGAACTTTCATCCATCGCCATATCAAAAAAACGTTTTTGCATTTCTTCATCCGAGATATTCCGGGCGGAAAACGCCATACCGGTAATCATACCCCTTGAACGGATAGGTACAATTTCTCCAGACACCGGGAAATACTTATCGCTATGCACCTCTTTCATAAAAGAACCCTGAGGTATCTGCACGCTCTCCCCTGTGCTGGCCACTTGTTTCAGCATCTTATGAAGAATATCCTGCCCCTCATTATATATATTGAAAATACTGCCTGCCATCATCCCTTCATAAACACGTCCTCCCGCCTCGCTAGGCAAATGGAGCATTTTCAGCAGAGAACTATTCGTAAAATGAATATGCAAATCAGTATCATACGTTATCACCCCATCGCGGATAGAATGGAAAATATTATCAAACTCATTACGCTGTTCTACCAACTTATTCTGCACCAATAAACGGGTTTGTGCTTGAATCCGCCGTTTAGATTCGCGCCGGTTAACCCTCATCAGCCATACGACGGAAACAACCAACAACGCCAAAATAGACGGATAAAGAAGAATAAATAGGAATTTATACTTCTCCCAATAAGGTTCATTGACAATTATTCCACTTGAGGCTACCTTATCAGGATCAACGTAGAAGAAATCCAATTGCTTATAATCATATATAAATCCCTGCTTGCTTTCCGTTACTCCTATTTCTTGTGGAGATGTCCCCTTCAATACTTGAGAAGCCTTTTGCCCAGCCAATAAAGCCGAAGTATAAGCATCACTGTCATAGGCACAGAATACACCATTAGTCAGCCCTACATTCTGGCTTGCAAACACAGGAGCTTTAGAGTTCTTCCCGACAAATGAGAGGAAAGGAGACCATTTAGGAGCTATGACAAGACGCCCGTGACTGTTACGCGGATAACAAATAGCTGCAATAATATGACTGGTCGTATGATTCTGGGTATTATAGATTTTCATATCATAATCCGGATGATCTTTCTGAAAGATGTCCCACTCCTCTTGAAAGTCATTAAGCCCCCTTGCACTCAGAAAACTATTGTCTATCACACAAAGCACTTCTTTCCGTAAAGGAAATATTTTCTGAGCCTGACGGAGAATCACATCAAAGTCAGGATTGGCAATAAACCCGCAAACATTAGGATGGGCAGCAATCAATTTTTCATCAGGATATTTAATATCGAAAAACACTACCGGAATCTGCAAGGGCAACGAATCGCCACAGGCAAAAAGCGTGTAAAAGGCCTCATCACTTGCCGTAACAATCAAATCGGTCTTCCTTTCACGGGCACGTTCACAAAAGCGGTGCATGATTACCTTCTCCGACCGGAATGTCCAAAAATCGGCATCCAGATATTCTGTTGTAATATTCACCTTTATCCCACTCTCTCTGAATCCTTTTGCCAATCCTTGGTTTAGGCTGCTATGCCAAGGAGTCTGCGCTGTATAAGATTGTAGAAAAAGTATATTGAATGTACGTTCCGTAGCTGCCGCCTGAATAAGAACAGCCCAAAAGAGAACTACAAACAAACAGCAATATCGTCGATTCATAAGCAAAAGCCAGCGTTGTTTTCAATATTATGTGCACAAAGATAAGTTATTATATTGAAAACAATGCAAATAGCCCTATATTTTTATTCCTTCCACAAAGCTGTATCCGGTTATGTATGATGGAAAGGCTACTGATCTTCTGACAGTAAATCCTGCCCTAAATGAGTAGTTGCCTCCACCTTTTCCCGGTCACGAATTTCTTTTGCTTTTCGCGCATAGACAATCATACGCATAGATTGATCATAAATGAAATAATTCCATATCCAGTTAAGAAGCACGACCACCTTGTTACGCACTCCAAGAATGGAACGCAGATGGACTACCAACCACATAACCCAAGCCAACCAGCCTTGCATCTGCACTTTACTAAATTCCGCAACAGCACGGTTACGTCCTACTGTCGTCATAGAGCCCAGAATACGTCCGCCACGACCTATCAACGATGGATTATGTTACCGATAGTTACTCCGGTAACACCACTTACCCAAATAAAAGTACGTGTAGCGATTTCTGTTCCATCTTCGAGTATAACTTTATGGTCGCGATAGTCTATCACTCGTTTATTCAGCAAAATATTCACTCCCATCTCACGAAGAAATTTTTCTGCGTACAATGACGAATCCTCCGACATCCCGCCAAGTAATCTCGGTCCCGCTTCTATCAAATATATGTGCATCAGGCTGCTAGGCATATCCGGATAGTCATTCGGCAATTCTTTTTTATCAAACAGTAACCTACCGCAGACGCAAACGGTCTCCTACTTCGGGGACATATTCGCCATCCTTACGATTCATCTTATACAGATTCTTAAGGCGGATACCGTATTTTTGAGAGATGCCGTGCATGGAATCTCCATCTTTTACAATATATACGGTATAAGGTTTGGAAGCCTTTTTCTTCTTGCTCTTCAGATAGATAATATCTCCTTCTACTAACGTATAATCACGTTGCAGATCATTGTATTTCACAAGCTTCTTCCAACTAATATCAAACTCCTTACCTAAATCTTTAAAGGTATCGCCGTTACGGGCAACGATATAGGCAATATCATTGGCAATATATACCTGATGAGGATTCATCAGCCAAGGATTTTTGCGTAACTTACGTTCCGAATAAACACCTTTGCGGTCATATTTGTAGAGATCGTAATCTTCGATAATCGTAATCAAGCGGTTAGCATAGGAAGGGTCAGTTGCGTATCCCGCTTTCTTCAATCCGCGCGCCCATCCTTTATAATCGGTAATATCAAGTTTGAAAAGGAAGGCATAACGGGCTCCTCTTCGAAGAAAATCGGAATGGTCTTCGTAAGAATCACGCGGATGCTTATAAGCACGAAAACATTCATTGCGCGCATCGTCATCATGACGGACGCTACGCCCCCGCCAACTGCCGCCACATTTGATACCAAAATGGTTATTGCTCTTTCGCGCCAACTGACTATATCCTGCACCACTTTCCAGCAATCCCTGCGCCAACGTGATACTAGCGGGAATCTTATGAAGTTTCATTTGTTCAACAGCCAGCTCGCTATACTTGTTTATATATTCTACATAGCGGGCATTCCGCCTCTGCGCTTGCATCCCTATGGCAAAGAAGAAAACTACGGTTAAAAAGACAAGTCTATACAGTTTGTTCTCCATTTTAATTCAGATATGTATTATAAGGACACAAAAATCCGAAAAATAATTGGGATTATCAATCTCTTTCCTAACTTTGTAACATTAATTGTAGAAACCAATACCGTAACGCGTATGAAAGACCTCATAATTACCGCAGTGATTAAAGTATATCAATATGATGAGCTGAATGAGGCCGACCAGGCACTCGTTAAAACCGCCAAAGATACAACAGCACGCAGCTATTCCCCTTATTCGCATTTTTCGGTAGGTGCTGCCGCACTTCTCGGCAACGGAATTGTCGTAACAGGAACAAATCAAGAGAATGCCGCCTACCCGTCGGGACTTTGCGCGGAACGTACCACGCTGTTCTATGCCAATTCCCAATATCCCGACCAACCGGTCGTTACCCTTGCCATTGCAGCAAGAACGGAAAAAGATTTTATAGACCGACCGATTCCTCCGTGCGGTGCCTGCCGACAAGTGATTCTGGAAACGGAGAAACGCTATGGGCAACCAATACGTATCTTGCTCTACGGCAAAGAATGTATTTACGAAATAAAGAATATAGGTGATTTGCTACCGCTATCATTTGATGCATCAGCTATGGAGGAATAAGTATGTTACAACAATATCACACAAAACTAAAAGGCACTCTCGCACTCACGGATTCTTATCTGACAGAGAAAGCGTTACAAAGAGAAAAAGGACTCTATAAGTTTATATGGGTGCGCAACGGAAGTATCACGGTAGAAATTGACCACCAGGAAATGGTATTGGTCAAGGATGAGGTAATCTCACTTACCCATCTGCAACACCTCGAATTCAAATCAATCGACGGTGAATACCTGACCCTCCTATTCAACAGCAACTTCTATTGTATTTATGGAAATGATCATGAAGTATCATGCAGCGGTTTCCTATTCAACGGTTCGTCCCATCTGATCCGCTTCATGCTGAATGAGCAAGAACGCAAGGAATTGGATACCATCACCGAAGCGTTGGAAAACGAGTTCACCGTAACTGACAGTTTGCAGGAAGAAATGTTGCGTATCCTGCTGAAACGGTTCATCATTCAATGTACGCGCATTGCACGCAACCGTATGAATATCACCCGCGAAAAAGAATCCGGCTTTGAAATCGTACGCCAATACTACAATCTAGTTGACGAGCATTTCCGTACGAAGAAGCAGGTTCAGGATTATGCCGATATGTTACACAAATCCCCCAAAACACTATCGAATATCTTTTCCACATGCAAACTCCCCTCTCCGCTCCGAGTGATTCACGAGAGAGTAGAAGCGGAAGCCAAACGCCTTCTGCTTTACAGTAACAAAAGTGCAAAGGAGATTGCTGATATTCTAGGTTTTGAGGATCAGGCTTCTTTCAGCCGTTTCTTTAAAAATATAAGCGGACAGAGTGCAGTACAATTTAGAAATACACAAGAAGGGAAAAATTGATAAGGGATACGGAAGTATTGCCATTGGGAAAGTATTGGAAAAGCACGATCTTTGCGGTGTAAGTTAAACCAATAAAACCCCAACAAGATGAAAGAGAAATTTATCACTCTACTAACCTTCACATCCGGTCTGAAGAATTTCGGTATCAAATTTATCCGCGTAGCTATCTTAGTAGTATTCGTATGGATTGGCGGATTGAAGTATTTTCACTATGAGGCCGACGGGATTGTTCCGTTTGTTGCCAACAGTCCTTTCATGAGTTTCTTCTATGCTAAAGACGCACCCGAATACAAAGAATACAAAAATCCGGAAGGCGCTTTCGTGCCGGAGAATCGTGCATGGCACGAAGCAAACAATACATATACTTTCTCCTACGGATTGGGAGCGCTCATCATGAGTATCGGCATTCTAGTATTTCTAGGAATCTTTTTCCCGAAAGTAGGACTGATAGGCGACACATTAGCCATTATCATGACACTCGGCACACTATCCTTTCTCGTCACGACTCCCGAAGTATGGGTTCCTAATCTGGGTAGTGGAGAATTCGGCTTTCCATTACTCTCCGGTGCAGGGCGGCTGGTGATTAAAGACATTGTGATCCTAGCCAGTGCTGTAGTATTATTATCCGACTCGTCACAACGCGTACTCAAAATAATTAAAAAAGACTAATCTGACTCCGTAAGAAGTTCCGACTTCTTGAGATAACGAAACAAATAGGCTTTACCCTGTGTTATATAGCCTAATACAAATCGTTAATCAAAGAAGTTATGAAACAGTATGATGCAATTATTATAGGATTCGGCAAGGCAGGAAAAGTCCTGGCTGCCGAACTTTCCAATCGAGGGTGGCAAGTTGCCATCGTAGAACGCTCCAACATGATGTACGGAGGTTCTTGTCCTAACATAGCCTGCATCCCGACAAAGGCATTGATACATGAAGCAGAGATGTCTTCATTGCTATACCATGGGGATTTTCTGAAGCAGACTAATATGTATAAGCAGGCTATTGCCCGTAAGAACAGGCTAACCTCTTTTCTTCGGGAAACTAATTACGAGAATCTAAGCAAGCGTCCGAATGTGACTATTTATACAGGGACAGCTTCCTTTGTATCACCTAACACTATAAAAGTAGTGCTTCCCAACGGAGATATTGAACTGCAAGGAAAGGAAATTTTCATCAATACCGGTTCCACTCCGATCATTCCGGCAATCGACGGGATTCAACAAAGTAAGTATGTGTATACCAGCTCCACACTTTTGGATATGAATGTCCTGCCAAAACATTTAATTATTGTCGGCGGCGGATATATCGGTTTGGAGTTCGCTTCGATGTTTGCCGGATTTGGCAGTAAAGTGACGATTCTTGAAGGAGGCAACCGTTTTATGCCTCGCAACGATCAAGATATCGCTAACAATGTCAAAGATGTAATGGAGAAAAAAGGCATTGAGATTCATTTGAATACACGCGCACAGTCTATTCATGATACGAGTGACGGAGTGACACTGACTTATTCGGATGTATCTGACCGCACTCCTTACTTTGTAGACGGAGACGCAATTCTTATCGCAACAGGGCGGAAACCGATGATCGAAGGATTGAATTTACAAGCAGCAGGTGTAAAAGTAGATGCACACGGAGCAATTGTTGTAAACGATCAGTTGCGCACCACCGTTCCTCACGTATGGGCAATGGGAGACGTAAAAGGCGGACCAC
Organism: Bacteroides sp. NSJ-39; assembly: GCF_014287315.1. Classification (NCBI taxonomy): domain Bacteria; kingdom Pseudomonadati; phylum Bacteroidota; class Bacteroidia; order Bacteroidales; family Bacteroidaceae; genus Bacteroides; species Bacteroides sp. NSJ-39. The sequence goes on from NZ_JACOOB010000007.1 coordinate 184,183, forward strand.
AATTTACTTATCTTTCACTAGATGATTTTCGGATTATACGCGATCAACTCTTCGGAGATAAGAAACGTGATATCGGAGATAGGGATCCTGTTCAATATGCCGTATTTATTGATCCGCCTTTAGCGCATATTGGCATTACTGAAGAAGAAGCACTGAAAAGAGGTTATTCGTTCAAAGTATCCCGACTTCCGGCAACTTCCGTTGTCCGTTCACGTACATTGCAACAGACGGACGGTATGCTGAAAGCAATCATCAACAATCATAATGGAAAAATTATGGGATGTACCTTATTTTGCGCTGACGCTTCGGAAATTATAAATATTGTAGCTATGGCAATAAAGACAGGGCAGAATGCCACTTTCCTGCGCGATTTTATCTTCACGCATCCCAGTATGAGTGAAGGATTAAATCAACTGTTTGATGTATAAGAATAAGAAAGAGTATAACTCACTTCTAAAACAGAGCCTCTGAATAGGGTAAACAGAGGCTCTATTTGGAGTAATCGGAGGCTCTGAATGAGGTAAACGGAGCCTCTAAATAAATGAAGTTCATTCTTTTTCAGTCTTAATAGAGCGAAATCTAATAGAAAGTGTTATCTTTGCAGCCAAGTTAAACTATATACCTACCACAATGAGAATTACTAAGTAAGACAACACTTCTAAGTAAACATCACTTTTCTTATATGCTTTTTCTATTTTGTTAAGCATCACGAAATCCGTGTTGTTTAGCCAGTATTGTGTTTGTCGTTCCCCCTATCCTGTGATTTTTTTCACTCTATTTTCAACCTCAAACCCAATAGATCATCATGTCTATCAGTATCCAACAAATCAGCTATATCCATCCGGATAAAGAAGTATTATTCAGTGACCTCAATTTCGCCATCAGTAAAGGGCAGAAATTGGGATTAGTCGGTAACAATGGTTGTGGCAAGTCTACTTTGCTACAAATTATTGCCGGACAGTTATCACCCTCTTCCGGTGTCATTGTCCGCCCGGACGACCTATATTATATCCCGCAACATTTCGGGCAATATGATTCACTGACCATCGCACAAGCTCTGCAAATTGAACGTAAACAGCAAGCTCTGCACGCTATCCTGACAGGAGATGTCTCAAACGAGAATTTCACCATTCTAAATGATGACTGGAATATCGAAGAACGTTCCATCGCCGCTCTCGATTTATGGGGATTAGGACAGTTTACGCTATCCTACCCGATGAATCTGCTTAGTGGCGGCGAAAAGACCCGCGTATTCCTGGCAGGTATGGACATTCATCATCCATCTGTCATACTTATGGATGAACCGACCAATCATCTCGATTCTTCCGGCAGACAACGTTTATATGACTGGGTAGAGAAATATCGTTCCACCCTGTTGGTGGTAAGTCATGACCGTACCCTGCTCAATCTTCTCCCCGAGATTTGCGAACTAGAGAAGCATCAAATCAATTATTATGGCGGAAATTACGAATTCTACAAAGAACAAAAAACGCTGATGCAGGAAGCATTGCAACAACGTATTGAAGAAAAAGAAAAGGCACTACGTATTGCCCGTAAAGTGGCTCGCGAAACGGCCGAACGCAGGGACAAACAGAATGTACGCGGCGAAAAGAGTAATATAAAAAAAGGAGTTCCACGCATTGTATTGAACGCACTCCAAGGGAAATCCGAGAAGAGCACTAGTAAACTGACTGGCGTTCATCAGGAAAAAGCCGAGAAGTTAACAGATGAGCGCAACCAGCTTCGAGGTTCGCTCTCTCCGACTGCTGCATTAAAAACCGACTTCAACAGTTCCTCGCTTCATATCGGGAAAATATTAGTGACAGCAAAAGAGATTAATTTCAGTTATCATTCCAATTCGATTAACAATAATATTCTGACAAATGATGAAATAAATTCGTCTGACACAGGTTGTCTTCCCAATCCGAATAGCAATGATATTCAGGAAAATAGTATCTCAAAACAACAGCTTTGGCAAGCTCCTGTCAGCTTTCAACTAAAGAGCGGAGACCGCCTCCGCATAGAAGGAGCCAACGGCAGCGGGAAAACAACTCTATTGAAATTAATCACCGGCCAGCTTCAACCACAGGAAGGAACCCTGACACGTACAGACTTTAGCTATGTCTATTTGAATCAAGAGTATTCGATCATTGACGACCGGAACAGTATTCTTGAACAGGCTTACGCTTTCAACAGTCGGAATCTGCCGGAGCATGAAATAAAGATTATTCTAAACCGTTACTTGTTTCCTGCATCCGAATGGGACAAATCCTGCCGGAAACTTAGTGGTGGTGAGAAAATGCGTCTCGCTTTCTGCTGTCTGATGATTAGTAACAATACCCCTGATATGTTTATCCTGGATGAACCTACCAACAATTTGGACATACAAAGTATTGAAATTATCACTGCTACTATCAAAAATTATGCAGGTACTGTGATAGCAATCTCACACGACAATTATTTTATTCAGGAAATTGGTGTCGAACAATGCATTTTATTGAGTTAGTCTATTGATATTTTATCCAGGGCAACCGCACCAAAATTTAATTCATATCCGCACAGTTTTGATTCTTTTCACCACAGAGGACACGGAGGACGCAGAGGTTTCAAAGTTCTAATTCATAGACAATTATAGCCTCTGTGTCCTCCGTGTCCTCTGTGGTGAAATAGTTCATTTACGTACCGTTATGAATCAAATTTTGGTGCAGTTGCCCTGTATTTTATCTGATAAGTCTAAATATCAATCTAGTTTTTTTATAACTTCGCAGCGCGAAGATCAAGAATTAGAATTAAAATGAATCAGACAGCACAATCATGGTGGTTTATCTTTTACAAAGACCAACTGCTTCTTGAGAAAAAAGAGGATGGTATATATACCGTCCCATGTGGAGAAAGCTCTCCTATTGTTATTAAAGAAAAAACAACCGTACACAATATCACTACACTGGAAGGGAGAAACTGCAAGGCTTTCTCCCTCTCCTCTCCCATTGAAGAATCGGAGCAATGGATCATGATAGGGCTTCGTGCCTCCTATGAATATCTTCCTTTGTCTCATTATCAGACAGCAGGAAAAGCACATGAGATTCTGCATTGGGATAGAAACAGCCGCTTTTGTTCCGCCTGCGGCACGCCTATGGAACAGAAAGAATCTATCATGAAGCGTTGTCCGAAATGTGGCCGGGAGGTATATCCTTCCATTTCCACAGCGATTCTTGTATTAGTGAGAAAAAAAGATTCACTACTCTTAGTGCACGCCCGCAATTTTAAAGGAACATTCAACAGTCTCGTTGCCGGATTTCTGGAAACCGGAGAAACGCTAGAAGAATGTGTAGCACGTGAAGTGAAAGAAGAAACCGGACTGGATGTAAAGAATATCACTTATTTCGGTAATCAGCCCTGGCCTTATCCCAGCGGACTAATGGTCGGCTTTATTGCTGATTATGCCGGAGGGGAAATCAACCTCCAAGATGAAGAATTGAGTTCGGGAGACTTTTATACAAGAGACAATTTACCCGAACTTCCCAGAAAACTTAGTCTTGCCCGAAAGATGATTGATTGGTGGATAGAGCATCCAAATGAATAAATCAAACATGGAAAATATCATCAAAGGAATCCGTCAGTATGTTCCCGAAGCCTGCTTAGAGATGGGTAAAATGAACATTTACTAAAAACAATCATAAATTAGCCCCATGGAATTATCAACAAAAACACCCCGAATTGAAGTAGTAGATGCTCTTAGAGGATTTGCTGTAATGGCCATCCTTCTGGTTCATAACCTGGAGCATTTCATTTTCCCCGTATATCCGGAAAGTTCTCCTGAATGGCTCACCATTTTGGATGCCGGAGTATTTAATGCGACATTTTCACTGCTTGCCGGAAAGTCTTATGCCATATTCGCTCTGCTTTTCGGATTCACTTTCTATATCCAGTCGCACAACCAGCAGTTGAAAGGAAAAGATTTTGGTTACCGCTTTTTATGGAGAATGATATTGCTGGCAGGATTCGCCACTTTGAATGCTGCTTTCTTCCCGGCAGGAGATGTCCTGCTTCTGTTTGTTGTAGTCAGTCTTGTACTATTTATCGTACGTAAATGGAGTGACAAAGCGATTCTAATCACCGCCATCTTGTTTTCACTGCAACCGATTGAATGGTTTCATTATATAATGAGCCTTTTCAATCCTGCCTATACCCTACCCGATTTGAATGTCGGAGCCATGTATGCTGAAGTAGCGGAATACACCAAAGCCGGAAACTTTTGGGATTTTCTGATAGGCAATGTTACTTTAGGACAGAAAGCAAGCCTGTTTTGGGCTATCGGTGCCGGACGTTTCTTGCAGACTGCCGGACTTTTCCTGTTTGGCTTATATATCGGACGCAAAGAATTGTTCGTAACTACCGAATCTCATTTGAAATTCTGGATGAAAGCACTTATTATTGCAGCTATCAGTTTCGCGCCACTGTATTCTCTGAAAGAACAGATCATGCAAAGTGACAGCAGTTTAATTCAGCAAACGGTAGGTACTGCCTTTGATATGTGGCAGAAATTCGCATTTACGATTGTACTTGTTGCTTCTTTCGTGTTGCTTTATCAGAAGGATCAGTTCAAGAAAACTGTATCTAATCTGCGATTCTACGGAAAAATGAGCTTGACCAATTATATTTCTCAATCTATTCTGGGAGCCATTATCTATTTCCCATTCGGATTCTATCTTGCTCCTTACTGTGGATATACTCTTAGCCTGATTATCGGTATTATTCTTTTCCTGGCACAGGTTCGGTTCTGCAAATGGTGGCTGTCTAAACATAAACAAGGACCATTGGAAACAATATGGCATAAATGGACTTGGATAGGCACGAAGAAATAACAGAAAAAAAAGAAATAGCACTGACTGAAAAATAGACTAAGAAAGCAGGCCACGAAATACACATAACTACAAACGAACAACTTACGAATATGAAACTGAACGTATCACTCTAAAGCATCAACAAAACATGTGTATCCGCAGCCTGCGGGTTGAAATTGAGATGATGTCAATACAACAAGATTCTCGCAAGAAGGATTAGCAAGTGGACTTAAAGAATGCAAAGGAAATGAAAGAACTGTGCCAAGTTGGGGAAAAAGCCCGAAAATAGGCAGAATCAGGGCTATGTATAGAGAAAAAGAAGCGCCTCCATAATCTTCGAAAAGACCATGGAGGCGCTATTTATTATTTATCTTTCGTTATCTATATCTGAAATTTCAGAAGAAACAAAATCAGATACCCAATGATTTCTTCACTGCTTCAATCTTTTCCATTGCAGCAGATTCGGCAGAAGCATAACAATTGCGGCAACCCATTTCACCCTGAACTTCCATATAGAACTTAATCTTCGGTTCTGTACCTGAAGGACGAACAGAAACTTTGCTACCGTCTTCAGTGAAATATTGAAGTACGTTAGATGGTTCCGGCATATCGATTGCAGTTACGTTACCTTTATCATCTGTCTGTTTCAGTGTCTTATAATCTTTGCTTAAGATCACTTTAGAGCCACCCAATTCTTTCGGAGGATTGGCACGGAAGTTCTCCATCATAGCTTTGATTTCTTCTGCACCGCTCTTACCCGGTTTCACTACGTTTACAGTAAACTCTTTAGAGAATCCGTATTCTACGTAGATATCCAGCAACAACTGATACAAGGATTTACCATTATCTTTTGCCCATGCGGCAACTTCAGCAATCAAACAGCAAGCTGATACGGCATCTTTATCGCGAACGAAATCTTCGGCAAGGAATCCGTAACTTTCTTCACCACCACCGATATATTTCTGTTTGCCTTCACGCAGACGGATTTCACGGGCAATCCATTTAAATCCGGTGTAGCAGTCAAGCATTTCGATATTGTTCTTATCTGCGATTTTCTTGATTAGTTCAGTTGTAACGATTGTCTTCACACAGAACTCGCCACCTTTAATCTTACCCAGTTGTTTGTACTGTGTCAGAATATAATAAAGGTACATCATACAAGTCTGGTTACCGTTAATCAGTACCCATTCGCCTTTATCATCCTTGCAAGCAATACCCACACGGTCAGCATCCGGGTCGGAAGCCATAACGAGGTCAGCATCAATTTCTTTGGCAAGGTTTACAGCCATAGAAAGAGCTTCCGCGTTTTCCGGGTTCGGAGATACGACAGTCGGGAAGTTACCGTCCTTAATCATCTGTTCGGGCACAGTAAATACGTTTTCGAATCCCCACATTTTCAATGCACGAGGAATCAACATCATACCTGTACCATGAATCGGAGTATAGACAATCTTCATATCTTTGTGACGGGCGATAGCTGCCGGATCAATAGAAACAGTTTTCACCATATCCAGATAAATCTTATCGATGTCTTCACCGATAATCTGAATCAAATCCGGATTTCCCTGGAATTTAATATCGGCAGCAGAAGCAATTGCATTCACTTCGTCGATGATACCTTTATCGTGTGGAGCCAATACCTGTGCACCATCGTCCCAATATGCCTTGTAACCGTTGTATTCCTTCGGATTGTGAGAAGCAGTCAGGATGATACCGCTTTGGCAACCGAGGTGACGGATGGCGAAAGACATTTCCGGTGTCGGACGCATGTCGTCAAACAGATATACTTTGATACCATTGGCAGAGAAAATATTAGCAGAAGTTTCCGCAAACAAACGGCTGTTGTTACGGCAATCGTGACCTACTACTACAGAAATCTGCGGCAGGTCTTTGAAGTTCTTTTTCAAATAGTTGGAAAGTCCTTGAGTGGCAGCACCTACCGTATAGATATTCATACGATTGCTACCTACACCCATAATACCACGCAGACCACCAGTACCAAATTCAAGATCTTTGTAGAAAGCTTCAATTAGTTCGGTTTTATCATCGTTTTCCAACATACGTTTCACTTCAGCCTGGGTTTCAGCATCATAAGCCGGGGTTAGCCATTTTTCGGCTTTTTCAGTGACCTGTTTAATAAGTTCCTGATTTTCCATTTCGATTGTTATTTATTGGTTAATGAATTATTCATTGCTATTTTCTTGAGCACACAAATGTAAAATAATAAGTTTACAATTCCTAGTTATTTAATGGATAATTGTCGATTATCCATTAAATAACTATTTCACTAAATATCTGTCACCGGTTTGTTTCACATACTCCTGCAAAAACTCTTTCGGGTATCCGGGTCGAAGCACTCCTGCAGGTTGTCCGATAGAATTACGTTCAAACTGTCCGTCTTTCATACGCTTCACTACCCCATCATTGTACTTTACAATCAGGAACGTACCCAATTGCTTCCAAGTATCAAAAGTACTTTGAGCAGTCATGTTAGTATAATTTGTCAGGAAATTGATTGCTGCATCCTTATCCTTTTCCAATAGTTTGACTGCCATTTCTTCAATACCAGCCTGTGCTGTGTTGAATGTGCTTTCCATCTCTTTCTGTGTTTCCCGCACATCCCCAATCATCAGATCATAACGCGGATAAACCATATTGGACACCCAATTGAAAATCCAGAAAGCGGAATTCCATGAGAACGTAATGTAGTCGGCACCATCCACACGTGTGTAACATACCGGCACCTTAGTAGCACAACAATAAACAGGAGTAAATACAGTCATATTCGCATCATCCACACCAAACCAAAGTACTCCCCCTACCGGATCCGGCATATGAGCACGCATCTGTGCAACAAATACAAAACCGCTCTGTTGAGTAGAGATAGGACGTTCATTGAAATATTCCTTATCATCGACTTTAAAGTTCAGAGGAGAAAGGCGATAGGGTGTTTTATAAGGACCGGCTCCAAAATCATTGGAGATATCAAGCGGAGTACCTTCGTAATGATCGCGCATCATATTTTTCACATCCTGCACGGATAATTTCTGCTTCGGCTTAACGAAAAGCGGCATCGGAGTATCGGTTTTTCCTTCGATATAAGGAAGATATTCATTTCCTCTATCAGTGAATTTGTTGAAATAACTCCATACACGAGCTTCACAAAAGCGGCGTGCACCAAAATCAAGAGGGGCATAAGCCAATGAAAAACTAAAATCCTTGTTTACTCCATTAAAATATCCCTTCTCACGGGCAAAAGAAACGACATCCGGAGAGTACATACAGTTTTCCTTATCATTCATATCAAACTGATGAATGCGCGCTTGATTAGCATGAGCCGAGATACAATCGTCCGGCACACGGACAGCTACCCAAACCGCTCCGCGAATGCCGGGACCTTTACCAATCATCTCCATAATCCATACTTCGTTCGGATCGGCAATGGTAAAAGACTCACCCCCACTATAATATCCATATTCCTGTACCAGATCAGTCATAATTTTTATAGCTTCGCGAGCAGTACGCGAACGTTGCAATCCAATATAAATCAAACTTCCATAATCAATAATACCCGTAGAATCCGTCAACTCGGGACGACCGCCGAAAGTAGTTTCCCCAATAGTGACCTGATATTCATTCATATTGCCAACCACATTGTAAGTCTGACGAGCCTGCTCGATTTCTCCCAGATATTTACCGGTGTCCCATTCGTACACTTTCAACATGGTCCCTTTCGGATACGTAGCTGCCGGATAATGATAAAGTTCTCCGAATAAGCCATACGAGTCGGCTGAATAGGAAACAATGGTCGAACCATCAGCGGATGCATTCTTTCCGACAATCAAATTAGTACAGGCGAAAGTATTCGCCACAGCCGTCATCCATACGGCAAAACACAAAATAATACTTCTCTTCATAATATATCATTCATTTTTTATAATTACCAGACAAAACTTTCACGGGCAATACTCGTATTCCCGCAATGATCGACAACCGTAAATTCAACAGTATGTTTTCTCCCTTTCTTCACACGCTTCGGATCAAGTTTGCATTCCCAATAAGACTTTACAATATTAGGCCGTCCGAAAAGTGCATATTTTCCGTCAATCGTTCCCCGATAAGAAGCAATGCCACTTCCTTTATCTTTCAACCGATAGACTATCTTTCCATTCCTTCCCCAGTAATTCTTATTGACAGGGATAATTTCCGGTGGAACCGTATCAACAGCGACAGTATAAGTCCCCAATTCACGAATAGACGTCTTCATGTATCCGTCTTCGTATTTTCCTCCTACACTGTACTTACTTCCTTTCGGAGTAACCCGTGCCACATAATACTTGGCCGTATCGGCAACCGTTTTCCTACGTAGTCCGATACGGAGTTCACAACCCGCATGAAGCGGAATGGATTTATCATTAATCTGATAGGTGAACGCCACTGCCCCACTATCGGCTTTTACCTGATAATTGAGCGGAGTATCCTTATATAACATTCCTTTCGGAACCACCAGGCTCAATCCCGGTTCTTGCAGATAATTGGTTTTATCCCAAGTAAAAAAATACTTTTCCCGATAATTGAAAGGTTCAATCGGCTGCTTTCGCCCACGCACGACAAAGCTATATTTTGAAGTATTTCCAAAAGCGTCTTTCAAAGTATACAGAAATTGATAATCCCTCTCTTCGTCAATCGTGACCAGACCGCGATTTTCATTTGAGGCTTTCAGCAAACGCAACGTATTTCCCGGATCGATAAAAGATTTCATATATTGCCCGTACGTCCACGAATTGATCATCCGGTTTTCCTCTTGAGAGAAACGGTCTACTGTACTACGGAACACCTCATTACCATCCACCGTAAGAATAACGGAATATACTCCGTAATGGTTGTTTACGCCATCCATGTAATCGTATGCCTTAATGCCCGTACCTATCACACCCCACGCCTCCACCAGACGTTCGCTATTCGGGAGTATCGTTTTTATCTCTTGTTTTCCGTCTACCACTCCCTCACCGGGCTGCGGAAAAAACATAATACCATCAGCTTTCGGAGCACGTGTATCCTTTATTTTTGATTTAAAGAAAGGCATAGGATCTATATAATCTCCCGATTCCGTTTCAAACATATCCAAATGAAGATGCGGACCGAAAGAATATCCGGTATTCCCGCTCCAAGCTATCTGCTGTCCGCTTTTTACCGGATATTCATCCGGTTCGGGAATAATCTCAACCTCCCAGCTCTCATTCCCATATTGAAGTTCCTCCACCCTTTCGGCAATGGGAGAAATAAAACCGCTCAAATGCCGGTTAACAGTAGAATATCCATTATGATAGCAGACATCAAGCACATACCCCGAACCGTTAGTCACCCGAATACGCGAAATATAACCATCGGCAAGGGCACGAACCGGTTTGCCGACCACACCTCCTGTTTTAAAATCCAACCCGCCATGAAAGTGGTTGGAACGAATTTCACCGAAATTTCCGCTCAATGTAAGAGGAAAATCAAAAGGGGGTATAAAAGTCGCTTGCTTTTTTTCCTGCCCATAACCTCCGATGCAGCTAGCCAACATCAAAGCAGTGATATATTGTTTTATCATTCCATTCTCTTTTTTACTTCCGGCAAATGTACACTATTCCAACTAAATTACGAAATATCCAGAAAGAATGATGCAATAAGAGACTAGTTAATAATTCTTTTATTATTAGATTCATTATTGGCTTAAATCCATTATATTTGTATTTTTGTATCCGTTTTTTAATTATAATTAAATATAAAGAACTCAATGAGAATGTATGTAAGAGTAATGGCAGCGGTCATTGCATGTATATTGCTGAGTGGAGAAGCCCTTTCGGCATTTGCAATTACCCCCGCTACAGAAAATCTGAGTTGGTTTAAGAAGAAAAAGAAAAAACCAGAAGAGAGAGAAGAGAAGAGTAAAAGTGACTACGAGAAACTAGTGGAAGGCAGCAAAACGACAAAAGGAATGTTTGCTGTACATCAAAAGAAAAATGATTTCTATTTTGAAATTCCTACCGCATTTTTAGGACGCGATTTATTGGTTGTCAATAAACTGCAACGGGTTCCTGCCGAATTGAATGAGGCAGGTGTGAATCGTGGAGTAAACTACGAGAATCAGATGGTTTGCATGGAATGGGACAAAGCAAGTGGCAAACTGATGTTCCGCCAACAACGCCCGTTACCTCTTGCGCCCCGCACTGACGCCATTTTCCGTTCGGTACAAGATAATTTTATTTCTCCATTGATTGCCGCATTCAAAATCGAAGCTGTCAATGCCGATTCTACTGCATTGGTAATCAAAGTGAATGATATTTATGACGGCACGGAAACCAGTATCAATAACGTATTTACCAATATTAATCTGGGTACTTCGGCCATCAAGAATTTATCACGTATTCTATCCATCAAATCTTTCTCAAACAATGTCGTGGCAACTTCCGAGCTGACAACCAGAGTGACAGAAGGAACTACAACAGTGTATGTGACAGTGGAAGTCAGTTCTTCCATTCTTTTATTACCCGAAACGCCGATGATGGGACGTTTTGATAATCAGAAAGTCGGATACTTCACCAACCCTTTATTGAACTTTAGCGACGCCCAACAAGGAACGGACAAGACACAATACATTACCCGTTGGCGCATGGAGCCGAAACCGGAAGACCGTGAAGCCTATCTAAAAGGACAGATTGTGGAGCCTGCCAAACCAATCGTATTTTATATTGATAACTCAACTCCCTACCAATGGCGTTCGTACATCAAAAAAGGAATCGAAGATTGGCAGGTCGCTTTTGAAAAAGCCGGTTTCAAAAATGCGATTATCGCCAAAGAAATAACGGACAGTATGCACGTAGACATGGATGATGTCAATTACTCCGTGCTGACATACGCTGCTTCGGAAAAGAAAAACGCAATGGGACCTTCTCTTCTGGACCCTCGTTCCGGAGAGATTCTGGAAGCGGATATCATGTGGTGGCACAACGTGCTTTCTATGGTACGTGAATGGATTACGGTACAGACCGGAACCGTTTGCCCCGAAGCACGCAAAGTACAACTGCCTGATGACTTGATGGGAGACGCCATCCGGTTCGTTGCCTGCCACGAAGTAGGACACTCATTGGGGTTACGTCATAACATGATGGGATCGTGGGCTTTCCCGACGGATTCATTGCGTTCCGAAACATTCACTTCCAGAATGAATTCTACCGCTTCATCCATTATGGATTATGCACGCTTCAACTATATCGCCCAACCGGGAGACGGTGTGAAGGTTCTTTCTCCACACATCGGTCCATACGATATGTTCGCTATCGAATACGGTTACCGTTGGTATGGGAAAAATACTCCGGAAGAAGAAAAAGCTCTCTTATTTAACTTTTTGAGCAAACACACCGACCGCCTCTATAAATATAGCGAAGCACAAGATGTTCGTGACGCAGTAGATCCGCGCGCACAAAATGAAGATTTAGGTGACGACCCGGTTCGTTCCTCCCTACTGGGTATTGAAAACCTGAAACGTATTGTGCCACAGATTCTCCAATGGACTACAACTGGAGAAAAGGGACAGACTTATGAAGAAGCGTCACGCCTCTATTATGCTGTCATCAATCAGTGGAACAACTACTTATATCATGTACTCGCCAACATTGGTGGTATTTATATCGAAAACACAACTGTAGGAGATGGCATCAAGACCTATACATTCGTAGAAAAAGAGAAGCAGCAGGCCGCACTTAAGTTCCTGTTGAATGAGGTATTGACCTATCCTAAATGGTTGTTTGACACGGAAGTGGGACAGTACACCTATCTTCTGCGTAATACTCCGGTGGGAAAACAGGAGAACGCTCCTACTCAGATTCTCAAAAATGCACAGGCTTACATTCTTTGGGATTTACTAGGCAACAATCGCTTGATGCGTATGATTGAAAATGAATCCGTCAATGGGAAAAAAGCTTTTACGGTAGTAGAACTGATGGATGGACTTCATAAAAATATTTTTGGAGTTACCGAACGGGGAAGTGTCCCCAATGTCATGGAACGTTCTTTACAAAAGAATTTCCTTGATGCATTGCTGACAGCCGCAGCAGAACCCGAAGCAGTAAAAATCAACAAAAAGATTGCCGATGAGCACTTCTTGCTTGACCATGCCACTCCGTTCTGTAGTTGTTATGCAGCTGAACAACGGGCACTTCGCCAGGAAGACCGCATGGGAGCTCCACGTGTGCTCAACTTCTACGGTAGCCAGCTTAACCGCATCTCAGATGCAATCTCAGTAAAGCGCGGTGAGTTGTTACGTATCAAGAAGCTGTTGCAGAATCGTCTCGGAACTTCCGATACGGCTACACGCTACCATTATGAAGATATGATTTTACGAATTAACACAGCTCTAGGAGTCAAATAAAACAAATCAATCACTAAACATTTACAATTAATGAGAAAAAGACATCTTTGTATTTTGATATGCCTTTTCGCCAACGCATTGTTTTTTGCCAATGCAGCAAATCGCACTATCACCGGAGTCGTAATCTCCGGTGAAGATAATGAGCCACTCATCGGTGCCTCAGTTTACGTATCAGCCGATGAACTGAAAAAAGCCGGAGTACCACAAACATCTCTAGGTACGATTACAGATATAGACGGAAAGTTTTCCTTGTCTGTCCCGGAAAAAGTAACCCGGATTCATTGTAGCTACATCGGTTTTGAAGAACAAAGTGTACCATTACAGTCTGGAAAAGAAAATTACCATATTGTACTTCAAGCCTCATCACATACATTAGGGGACGTAGTAGTAACCGGTTATCAAGAGTTGGAGCGCCGCAAACTGACCGCCTCCATTGCCAAAGTAGATGTTACAGATGCAATGGTAGGTGCCGCAAAAAGTATCGACCAGGCATTAGCCGGACAAATAGCCGGTGTATCCGTTACGACAACTTCCGGTGCTCCGGGTGCCCCCGCACGTATCCGTATTCGTGGTACAGCGTCGCTAAACGGAACGCAAGACCCGCTGTGGGTGTTGGACGGAATTCCATTGGAAGGGACGGATATTCCGGACTTAGACAGTGATACGGATAATGATATTGTAAATATAGGACAATCATCAATTGCCGGAATCAGTCCGTACGACATTGAAAGTATTACAATTTTGAAAGACGCTGCTGCAACAGCTATTTACGGTGCACGCGCAGCAAACGGTGTAATTGTAATTACTACCAAAAGAGGACGCACAGGCAAACCTATAGTCAATTTCAACACAAGATTGAGTTATACGCCCAATTTGAATACTTCGCGGTTGAATCTATTAAATTCCGAACAGAAAGTCAATTTGGAATTGGAATTGATGAAAGAACCGGATGACATATTCACTGCCCATCCTTTTTATCGCAAGGGAGGAGTCGCTTCTGTCTTAAGGCAATACAATTTATTTGAAACTTACCAACAGCAAGGATGGGACGGATTAAGCAGTGAGGCTCAAAACGCTATCAACCGATTGAAAACAATTAATACTGATTGGAACGACCTCTTGTTCAGAAGTGCATTTACCCAAGAATACAATTTCAGTATTTCAGGAGGTAGCGAAAAAACCACCTATTACAATTCATTAAGTTACTCTAAAGAAAATGGTAATGTACCAGGTGTTGATATGAGCCGTTTTAACCTGACAAGCAAAACCTCTTATCAGGTAAACCGAATGCTAAAAATCGGTGCTTCCATATTTGCCAACCGACGGAAGAACCAAGATTTTGTAAGTGACAAATACGGTTACTCAAATCCAATTTATTATTCGCGTGTGGCAAACCCATATCAGGAAATATACGATGCGGAAAATAACTATATCTACGACTACGATATCCGCTCGACAAGTGATAACGAACCGGACCCCAAACGAGGGTTCAATATCCTTGAAGAACGTGCCAATACGAATAAAGAGACAGTGACAACTGCTATCAATTCGATCTTCAATGTTGATTTACGTTTCAATGATCATTGGAAAGTGACTTCACAAGTCGGATTGCAATGGGAACAGTCTAAAGTTGAACAATATATCGGTCCAAACACATTCTCCATGCGTTATATGCGCGAAGAGAGCAAAGATGGAGAGAGCTATATTATTCCGGAAGGAGGAATGCATAAAGTAAGCAACTCCACTACCTCGCAAATCACTTGGAAGATACAAGGCGAATGGAACCAGACTTTCAAAGATATCCATGAGGTACAAATTATGGGTGGTTCGGAAATACGCAAAAACTGGTATGATGCACTTGCATCCACCGCTTACGGTTATGATCCTAAGACACTCACAACAAAGCCACTTAACATTGACCCGAGAGACGCTGACGATTATCCGCTGCACATAAAATCTTATACAGAAAACGCTTTTGCATCTTTCTATGCTAACGGTTCCTATACACTTATGAAACGTTACACATTAGGAGCAAGCGTACGTATGGATGGCTCCGATCTATTCGGGGTAGACAAGAAGTACCGTTTCTTACCCATTTACTCTATCAGTGGATTATGGAGAATCTCCAATGAGGCATTCTTGAAACCGGCTAATCAATGGATGGATAATTTAGCTTTGAGATTATCCTACGGTCTGCAAGGTAATATTGATAAAAACACTTCTCCTTTCTTGCTCGGTAATTATAGTAACCAAACAGTAATTGATAAAAATGAGACAATTATAACCATCGGTTCAGCTCCCAACGACAAACTACGTTGGGAAAAGACTGCGTCTTACAATGCCGGAATAGATCTCTCCGTACTCAAATCAGCCATCAATCTCAGTATAGACTATTATTACAGAAGGGGAAGTGACCTTATCGGCTACAAGGACTTGCCTTTGGAAAACGGCTTCTCCTCCCAAGCAATCAATTGGGCCAGCATGGAGAACAAGGGGGTAGAAATAAACCTACAAACCCGTAATATAACAACTAAGGATTTTTCTTGGTACACTACATTCAATTTTGCTTATAACAACAACAAAGTACTTAAAGATCATAAAAAGGAAAACAGCCCGACTCCAGGACTGGAAGGTTACCCAGTAGGTACTATTTTTGCAATCAAAAGCAAGGTTGATCCGGAAACAGGACGCATACTTATCTATCCAAAAGGAAGCGATGAAGCTGTTACTGTTGAAAAATTATTCGAAATGGTAGACCTAACCGGAGGACTTGGAGGCTTTTATGAGTATGATGCGACTGCAGAATTCCAACAAAGCCTATACGAATATGCCGGAACAAATGACGCTCCCTACACAGGTGGTTTAATCAATACATTCAACTACCGCAATTGGGAATTGAATCTCAACTTTTCATATTACTTTGGTGCACATGTACGTACAAATCCTTCTTACGATGTTGTCGGATTTGACCCCGGACATAATACAAATCAGGATATCCTTGAACGCTGGACACCCGAAAACCATAGTGGAAAGTTTCCGGCTTTACTCACAAAAAATAATTATCCTGCCGATTATGCACTTTTCGGTGATCTGCCTGCTATTTATAAGAACCTTGACTTATGGGTAAAACGTCTCAACTATGTACGCCTACAGAATATAAGACTAGCATATAAGTTACCGCAAGAATGGCTCCGTAAAATCAACATCAACGGAGCGACTGTTGCTGTAGAAGGACGTAATCTATTAGTTTTTGGCTCTAGTTATAAAAACTATATGGACCCGGAATCAATGAGCAATCTCTATTCCACTCCGGTGCCCAAATCAGTAACATTCAACCTCAGTCTTAATTTTTAAGTAATTCTCCAATATGAAAAGAATAAAATCAATATACAGATTTCTTGTATTGACAGGTTGCATTGTCATGACATCATGCAGTAACTACCTTGACATACAGCCTGTCGGAAAAGTCATCCCCAACACTCTAGAAGAATATAGAGCATTGATGACTACGGCATACTCAAAAGACCTTTTGGACAGGAGTGTTTGTGATATGCGTACAAAAGACATCACCGTAAAAAAAGACAACATAGACCAAAATAATTACGGCGATATAGAAAAATGGATAAACAATAGTACATCTGCCAGAGAATTCGGCTGGCTAGATTATTATGAAAATATATATTATGCCAATGCCATCATCGACAAGCAAGATGAAATAACGGAAGGAAGCGAACAGGACATCAACCAATTGGTGGGAGAAGCCTATTTAATGAGAGGATATATGCACTTCCTTTTGGTCAACTTCTACGGGCAACCTTACACTAAAGAGGGTGCACCGAAGACAAAATCCATTCCATTGAAACTAACCCTCGACCTTGAAGAGATTCCATCACGCAATACAGTAGAAGAAGTGTATACTTCTATTCTTGAGGACATAGAAAGCGCACGCAATCTCATTACAAAAAAAGAATGGGAATTAGGTTATAATTACAGGTTCAATACTCTTTCCGTAGATGCTTTTGAAGCACGGGTACGCCTTTACAAAGGAGAATGGCAACTTGCATACGATGCAGCAGAACGTGTCTTAAAACAAAAAGCGACACTCGAAGATTATAATAATCCGGATGCCAAAGCCAATTTATATACCTCTGTTGAATCAATTACTGCGTATGAGAGAATTTATGAGCCAACCAGCACATTAGATGCATCAAAAGCTACACAATCATTTGTAGATATGTTTAGTGAAGGAGATTTACGCCCCATAAGATATTTCGGAGAAAAGGACAATGAAATTGATTATTATCCCATAATTAAAACAAACGGAAGTGTAGATTATAAATGTAGTTTCCGTGTCGGTGAACTTTACTTGAATTCTGCAGAAGCAGCTGCCCGTCTAGGTCATTTACCAGAAGCTAGAAACCGCTTATTACAATTAATGGAAAAGAGATATAATCCGGAAAAATATGAGCTGAAAAAGAATGAGATAAATAAAATGGAACAAGAGATTCTAATTTCTGAAATATTGGATGAACGTGCCCGCGAATTGGCATTCGAAGGTCATCGCTGGTTTGACTTACGCCGTACTACCCGTCCGAGAATAGAAAAAACTTTATATAGCGGACAAACCATCATTTTGGAACAGAATGACGAACGCTATACCTTACGCATTCCTCAAAGTGCTATTGAAGCTAATCCGAATCTCTCCAATTAGAGTTGTTCTGATATTCACTATAAACTCCCTTTGCAAACTCATCAGCAAAGGGAGTTTTTTCATTGTATCATATTTATTCTGCTATTTCAAATTATTATTGAAGAACTGTTCTATCTTATCGAATGGGATTACTTGCAGATTATCGTACAAATCTACATGATTGGCTCCGGGAATAATCAATAATCCCTTATTGTCACCTTTCAGTTTCTTGAACGCATCCTCACTAAAGTAGCGGGAATGAGCCTTTTCTCCGTGAATCATCAGCACTGCACTATGTATCTCGCCGCTATAGGACAGAATAGGCATATTGATAAACGAAAGCGAAGAAGTCTTATTCCAACCACCATTAGAATTGAGTGAACGTTTATGGTAACCGCGTCCGGTCTTGTAATAGTCGTAATATTCTTTCACAAATTGTGGAGCATCATCCGGTAATGGATCAATCACCCCTCCGGCAAGTGTATAAGAACCATTGCGGTAGTCTTCGGTTCTCTGAGCATTGAGTTGCTTGCGTAATTCATAACGGGCGGCAGCATCCATTATATCATTGTAACCATTAGCATTCACACGGCTCATGTCATACATCGTAACCGTTACTGTTGCTTTGATTCGAGTATCGATAGCCGCCGCATTGAGTGCCATACCACCCCAACCGCAAATACCGAGTATACCGATACGATCCGTATCCACATCGTCACGGTTGGCAAGATAATCCACCGCTGCACTGAAATCTTCCGTATTAATATCCGGTGAAGCCACATAACGAGGCTCACCACCACTCTCACCTGTATAAGACGGATCGAAAGCAATCGTCAAGAATCCCCTTTCTGCCAGCGTTTGAGCATACAGTCCCGAAGATTGTTCTTTCACCGCACCAAACGGGCCGCTAATGGCGATTGCCGACAATTTACCTTCTGCATTTTTGGGGATATACAAGTCAGCAGCAAGCGTGATACCATAACGGTTGTGAAAAGTAACTTTCGAGTGACGTACTTTATCGTTTTCGGGAAACGTCTTGTCCCACTCTTGAATCAGGTTTAATTTCTTTTCCGTAAACTTATTATTTCTGTCAGAAAGATTACCTGCAGACAACAACTTGCCTGCAATACAAAGACATACTGTCATTACTACACGCGAAAAATTCAATGTTCGTCTCATACATTTTATTATTTATGTTATCAATCATTTTTCTATGCCCTTTTAGGAATGTTGCAAAATTAGATAGATTTATGCCTAACCCCGGTAGACAAATTACTGATGTTACATCTCAATCATAACCTTAATTACAGATTTTATAATACTGACGAAAGCTGTAAGTAAGGTGGAATCCGTAACTGAGGTTATATAATCCGTAATTAAGGTTGTTAGAATGACAGAATTATCCCGTATTTTTGTAAACGATATACGACGGAAGTGCTTTTAAAACATTAAACAGCAATAATTATGAACAAGATATTCAACTTGGACAGTGTAGACCAATACAATAAATTGTACGGCCTTGAAACTTTGAATCCGTTGGTCAGTGTGATCGATTTAAATAAAGCCACCCGGCAGATGAATTATGCACACTGGCATTATGGTATCTATGCACTTTACCTGAAACTCGAAAAAGCGTGTGACATCAGATATGGACGGCAAAATTATGATTATCAAGAAGGAACCATTGTATGTTTTGCTCCCGGACAGGATGCGGAAACGACATTGATCACAGATCGCGTGCAAGTGAATGCACTTGGCATACTTTTTCATCCGGATTTATTACTAGGAACATCACTTGGCAAGACAATCAAGAAATACACGTTCTTCTCGTATGAAGTAAACGAAGCCCTTCATCTTTCTGAAGAGGAACGGAATATTATTATGGATTGCCTGAGAATCATCCGCCTTGAACTAGAGCACGGAGTGGATAAGCATAGTAAAACATTGCTCGTAAACTATATAGAACTGCTCCTTAACTACTGTATGCGTTTCTATGAACGACAATTCGTCACCCGCAGTAAAGCGAACCATGATGTGTTGACACGTTTCGAGCAATTACTTGACAACTACTTTTCAGGAACTTTTGCAGAACAAAACGGCTTACCTACTGTCAAATATTTCGCTGACAAAATATGCCTTTCCCCCAATTACTTCGGCGATATGGTAAAGAAAGAAACCGGCAGGACACCACAGGAACATATTCAGGAAAAAGTAATCGAAATGGCAAAGGAACGTATGATCGGCACAGAAGATACAGTCAGCCAGATTGCCTACTCATTGGGATTCCAGTACCCGCAGCATTTTTGCCGCCTGTTCAAAAAACGGGTAGGATGTACTCCTAACGGATACCGTGTACAGAATAATCTGTGAAAAGAATATGAAACAGAAAAGTACATTGGACTTAAATACCGTGCATGAATGCAATCGTTGTCTGGACTGCAAAACATTGCATCCTCAGGTGAGTCTTATTAATTTAGAGAATCCGTGTTTGGAGCAGGATACTGTCAAGTTCGAGTTCTACGCTATCTTACTGATAGAAGACTGTCCGGACGAATGTTCATGTTGCGGCCGGAAGTATTATGATTATTCCAATGCGACAATGGTCTTTCTTAAGCCGGGTGAAGTTTTCCGAATGAGCAAGGAAAAGACCTTACCCAGCAAAGGCTTTTTGCTGGTGTTTCATCCGGACTTGCTGTTTCAGACCACATTGAAGAACCATATCAATAATTACACCTTCTTCCACTACCACAAAGAAGAGGCATTGCATCTATCACAACGTGAAACAGAGAAAGTCACCTGCTGTCTATGGAATATAGAGGAAGAACTGCATCATTCGATTGATACACATAGCAGGACTATCCTTTCACGGCATATCGAACTATTACTGGATTACTGCACTCGTTACTACGAACGTCAGTTTATCACCCGTGAAAACAAGAATAAGACAATTCTTAGAAAAATGGAACAGTTGCTTGAAAATTATATAGAGTTGGGGAAATTACAAAATGGCAAACTCCCTACACCCGACTATCTGGCGGAAAGGCTCAATCTTTCTCCTGTTTATTTTACAGACCTGCTGAAATTTGAAACAGGCAAGACTTTGGAACAGTATTTCCAACTCAAACGATTGGAGACTGCCAAACGAATGCTAATAAAAGACGGTGCCACACCCACTGCCGTTTCCCGTCAATTAGGCTATCCGAATGTACAGCATTTCAGCCTTATATTCAAGAAAATAACAGGTATGTCACCAAGTGATTATCCCAAACAGGTGAATTAAAACTACTCTTTTTTCATATTTATCCTCCAAAAGCATTGTTATTCAACAAGAAAACAATACCTTTGTTTCCACTTATTACGATTAATAACGTAGAAGCGTTTAGAATATTATCTCTGTTCAGAATCTGGTAAATTCATTAACGGTGGGATAATGGCAACTAAGCGTTCACGTCTTTGTTATATGCAAGAGTGTGGACTCTGTTGTTCATTCACCGTTAGGCTTACCAGAGCCCTGAACAGGATGAACTAACGACGTCCACGCTTCTTTTGTATATATACGGTATCCGGAAGCATACTACCACAACAAACAATCGTAAAATGAACAACATTATTACAAAGTTCTTTGCATCTTTATTAGCCTACAGGGTAGCTAATAAGAAAAAGCGTTTTTCGGCAATCGGTCATTTCTCTGAGGAATTAGCTCCGGCCAGAGGTAAAATACAATGGGGATACATAGACAAAGAAAATCAAGAAATACTTCCTTTTAAATACGATATAGCAGAACCCTTTTATAACAACATAGCCCGAGTGGGTCTCTATGGAAAAAGCATGAAAATCAATAAGCAGGGCAGCGAATGTCTGTAACCAACCACTCCGGCATTCATTTCATCTCAGCCTACAGCATCCTGCCTTAACGCTCATTTTCACCACAGATTACACGGATTTACACGGATAATAGATATTGATTATTGATATATTAAAATCTAATCTGAGAAAATCCGTGTAAATCTGTGGTGAATTATGATACAGCCTTTACTAGAAATATTTCTTCTCCGCCGCCCGTTGCCAAGCCTCCACCAATTCCGTCATGACTTCCGATACTGACTGTCTGCGGGATATAATGGCGGATACTTGACCGATCTCCAGCTCACCCTCTTCCAAATCACCTTCAAATATGCCTTTCTTGGCACGACCGCGTCCGAGCAAAATTCTTAATTCTTCGGGAGTAGCACCACTATCCTCCGCTTTCTCCACAGCTTCACGAAAAGCATTCTTCACCAAACGTGTCGGAGCCAGTTTCTTCAACAGCAATTTCGTGTCTCCTTCACCCAAACTCAAACAATAGTCTTTGAATACCGGACTGGCAGAGCTTTCTTCCGTCAGGGCAAAACGGGTTCCGATCTGCACCCCTTCGGCTCCCAACACCATAGCTGCTAGAATACCTTCACCCGTACCGATACCGCCTGCCGCAATCAACGGCAATGTAGTAGCTTCACGCACGGCCGGAATCAGACAAAAAGTCGTTGTTTCCTCACGTCCATTGTGCCCGCCGGCTTCAAAACCTTCGGCAACTACCGCATCCACTCCCGCTTCCTCACATTTCACTGCAAAACGGGAAGAAGAAACGACATGAATCACCGTAATGCCACGTTCTTTCAGCCATCCTGTCCACGTTTTCGGGTTTCCTGCAGAAGTAAAGACAATCTTTACTCCTTCCTCCACCACAATATTCATTATTTCTTCTATCTGAGGATACATCAAAGGAATGTTCACCCCAAAAGGAAACTTCGTTGCCACACGGCATTTACGGATATGCTCGCGCAAAGTCTCCGGATGCATTGAACCGGCACCGATCAGTCCTAAGCCACCCGCGTTACTCACTGCGGAAGCCAGTCGCCAACCGCTACACCAAACCATACCACCTTGAATAATGGGATACCGGATCCCTAGAAGAGAAGTTATTCTGTTCATAATAAATAATGTATCAATACATTTATATAACGATTTTACCGGGTAATCTGTTCGATAGGTTTATTTATCAACACGGTAGTTGAATCTCCGTAAGTTTTCAACACTTCTAACGTGCGGATACGGTTATCTCTTCCAGTTTTGTTCCAGAATTCTTTCGTAAAGGCAGCCATCAAATCAAGCCCGCTAATAGTTCCGCCACAAACTGAGACATCCTCCCCTATCCGTATTTCATTCGCTTTCCGGCTACGTGTCCGGTTCGTATAGAATCTCTGCCGACACAGTTCGTAGAAAGAATCTCCCCGCCATGTATTCTTGTTCACTCTGATCTTTTTCTGATAAACAGGATCCCAGTTATAGCGGGTATTTGCCTTATACGGCATAAGAGTCAACACAACTTTCGGTTTAGGCAGTGCTTCGGGAAGCGACTCATCGGGCAACATCCAACGCTTTTCCTCCGACATACGGGGACTACCCACCGCACCACCGAAATCAATCTGCTTGACCGCCTTCGGATTCAGCTTCAGTTCTTCACTCCCCTCCAACAACTTTTGCAGTTTGAGCGAATCTTGCGCAGACCATTGGGCATAGCATACCCCTGTCAGCAGCAGTGAGACTGCCGATATAAATAAACGTTTCCTCATTTTTTATTGTTTTTTATCTTCCGAAGGCTCTCTCCTTTTTACCACCAACGATAGCCTGTTCCACAAAGTGGCTCATCGTGACACGGGTCAATCGTCCACCGGGTTTTAGGATATTGCCGTTCCTCCCACCAGCTACGGTAACAGGCAGCTGCATCGAGCACTTCCTCATCGGTCAGGAAATAGATGGCCTCATAATTTTCAGCATTTGCCAGCACCATCTTGCAGCCTAACGACGGAGGTGTACCTTGACGGATATACTCAATCACCCAAAGCATGCACTCACCCAAACGGATCTTACCATTGTTCGTATTATAGACCGACGGGAACGAAGGAATAATTGTCAGATCTTCCGCATATTTCAAAAGTTCGGGAATATCCTCCTCCATGAAATGAGGCACTTCCACCACTCCTTTATCATTCTTCATTTTATATGTACCCGCCTTCAATTGTTTCACAAAGAGATCAACATCCGGATTGTTATAATCCATTTCTTCGCTGCTGCATCCCGCAAAAGATACAATCAGGCAAACAGCCATCCACAGCATTAATAGTGTTTTTTTCATTTTCATAAGGGTTAATACGTCATGCGAAGTCCGCAGAGCAAGTTAAAGTTAGTCGGCCGCTTCGTGCGTACCGTAGCCAGTTTCGAATCGGTACTGAAATGATGCGAAACACCGGGCTCGGCAAAAACCGCAAGCCGGTCATTAATCTTATAATTGATTCCAATACCGGCAGTTACCGCCAATTGGACAGGTTCTTCCTTAAAACTGTTATCCGACGCACCGGCTATACATTTATCCGCCACTCCGCCTACGGTAGCATAAAGGTCTACTTTCTTCGTATCTACCAGTGTCACGTTTACCCGCACGGGTATACCCAGATAATGTAAATGCTGTCCGGCCGAACGAAGATTTGAATAAAGCAGTCCGGTTTCTATCCCCAGATAGTCGTTCAACTTTCGTTCTACTGTTACTCCTGCGGAAACAGGTATCTTGTAAGTACCGTCCTCTGCCGGAAGCGCCATGCCTACTTGAGCTTTCACAGCCCAGCAACGTTTCTTCATTATTTTCTCCGAAGTCACAGGTAAATCCGCCCGTTCTTCCTCCCGGCCGACAGAAGTTTCCGTATTTCCATTCGCTGCCTGCCAATAACCACTATGGCGTTCGTTACCGTAAGGGCGCTCATGCCCTGTAGCCGTGGACGAGAAAGAGAACGACATCGAGAAAGTAAAGGCAAGCGAGTCCTCATCTTCCGTATATTGCGACAACATTCCGAATGACTGAGGAGCCGGTTTCTGCAATACCGGTTCTACCGGCAGCGGCAGTTGATTGACACGTATCCCGTCTCCATCCATCTGCCCTCCATTCGTCGCGGCTATCTTGGTAAACGCTTCCTCCATCTCTTCTTTAGGTGAGAAATACAGGAAAGTGGCCGACGAAGCTGCCAGAACAAGCAGTACGGACGCCGCAGCCGCCACACGGAAGAGCAGGAGCCGACGACGATGTTGACAAGCCACAGGAATATCCTGCGAAAGCTCTTCCCAAAAACCATCCCGTACATTCATCCCGGTATCGGCGAGACGTGCGCGAAACAGATCGGTTATTTCATCATTTTCTTTCTTCATGGTTCCTATACTCTTTAATTCTTTTTGCTAACAAATATTTGGCCCGGTGTAACTGCGAAGTAGACGAATGCTCTTTAATATGAAGCAGCTTGGCTATCTCCTTGTGTGACTTCTCTTCAAACACATAAAGGTTGAAAACGGTTCGACAACCATCCGGCAATTCGGCAACAAATGTCATCAATTGCTCTTCGGAGATGCCTGCCCCTCCTCCCGAATCTGATATATCGGGGATATCGGGAAGTTGCTCTTCATGCACCACCAACTGATTTACCCGTTTCTCCCGCCGCAGGTAATCAAGTGCTTGAGTCACCATCACTCGGCTTATCCATGTACAGAGCGAAGACTCGCCCCGAAAGGAGAAATTGGTAAAAATCTTGATGAAACCGTCATGCAGTACATCGTGCGCCACATCCATATCACCCGTATAGCGGAAACATACTGCCAGCATTTGTTTGGAATAGAGGGTGTAAAGTTCCTTTCGGGCTGAATCCTTTCCTGCCCGACAGCCCTTTATCAGTTCTATCTCGTTTTCCAAAGTCAATTACCTTTTTAAAATCGGACGTATGTCTGCGTCGTTTTACTCATTAGACGCAAGAATTTGAGGAATGCTGCAATGGATATTGCTAAAAGAAGTTAAACAGATTCACCACAGAGGACACAGAGTACACAGAGGAATAATGATAGGAAATTCTTCCTATAAAGTAAGTTTAAATCCTCTGTGTACTCTGTGTCCTCTGTGGTGAAAAAAATCAGCACGCTTTGAAGCTCATGTCCAGTCCTTTCACGGAATGCGTCAAAGCCCCGACGGAGATAAAGTCAACGCCACATTCGGCATAATCACGAAGAGTATCAAAGGTGATACCGCCGGAAGATTCGGTTTCATACTTGCCAGCCACCATTTCTACTGCCTTTTTAGTCATTTCGGGAGTGAAGTTGTCGAACATGATACGGTCTACACCACCTAAATCAAGCACTTGTTGCAGTTCGTCGAAGTTGCGGACTTCTATTTCTATCTTCAGTTCTTTACCTTTTTCCTTGCAGTATTCTTTGGCACGGGTGATGGCCTTGTCGATACCTCCGGCAAAATCCACATGATTGTCTTTCAACAGAATCATGTCGAACAACCCGATACGATGATTTACGCCACCGCCAATCTTTACTGCCATCTTTTCAAGGATACGCATACCGGGAGTTGTCTTACGGGTATCCAATACGCGGGTATGAGTGCCTTCAAGTTTCTTCGCATATTTGCGTGTCATGGTCGCGATACCGCTCATGCGCTGCATCACGTTCAACATCAGGCGTTCGGTTTGAAGCAAGGACTGCACCTTACCTTCCACCACCATTGCCACATCACCCGGCTTCACCTCCGCACCGTCATTGATAAACACTTCGACTTTCATCGTCGGGTCGAAACGATTGAAGATTTCTTTAGCCACTTCGATACCGGCCAGCACACCGACTTCCTTGATAAGCAATTTTGATTTTCCCATTGCCGTAGCGGGAATACATGACAGGGTGGTATGGTCACCATCACCTATATCTTCTGCAAAAGCAAGATCGATCAGTTTGTCGATCAGTTCTTTTTCCTTATTCATTGATTTTGTCAATTCTTATTTGGTGTATTAAACATTTATCCTGTACTTTTTTCAGAAAGCAGTTCACACGAAAGTTTCCGTTCGTTGTGGCCAACGTACCGATAACGAAACTTGACTCGTCCCGCTTTCCCTGATGGTTCACTGTAAACCCATTGACTTTATTCTTCGTGAAGAAGTCTTGCATCACAGCGGTCGCTTTCTGTTTGTCAACGTTTGTCGAGCTACCTTGGAGCACCAGGTTTACCTTGTCCCCCATATACTTACTCAGCTCTTGTGAGCTTCCTCTTTTAAATGCCGTAATCACTCCTGCCGGTATCTCCTGCGCCATTAGCAACGAGAAGGAAAGAAGCAAAGCGGCCATTCCTACGAGCACTCGTTTTTTCATAAATACAAGCTTTTAAGTTGTAGTTTAAAGACTTAAACTTTCAACTAATGATAGGCAAAGGTAAGCATTAATTGCAGAATAACATAAAAAATGCCTATTTTTGTGCAATTAAATACAATTGCAAAGATATGAAAACAACCTTGCTCGTCGTAGGACGAACCGTAGAGCAGCATTATATTACAGCTATCAACGACTATATACAGCGTACGAAACGTTATATCACTTTTGATATGGAAGTGATCCCCGAACTGAAAAATACAAAAAGTCTTTCGATGGAGGTGCAGAAAGAAAAGGAAGGGGAGCTGATTCTGAAAGCCCTTCAACCGGGTGATGTGGTGGTGTTATTGGATGAGCACGGGAAAGAGATGCGTTCCCTTGAATTTGCCGATTATATGAAACGGAAAATGAATACGGTGAATAAACGACTGGTTTTCATTATCGGAGGACCGTATGGCTTTTCGGAAAAAGTATATCAAGCGGCACACGAAAAGATTTCAATGTCAAAGATGACTTTCTCGCATCAGATGATCCGGCTGATATTCGTGGAGCAGATTTATCGAGCTATGACTATATTGAATGGAGGGCCGTATCATCACGAATAAAAACATAGCCTGTCATATTAAAAGAGTCAATCTGTTTGGCTGATTTCAAATAAAACAGTTTCTTTGTAAAGAATATAATGGATAATATGCAAGAAAGCAAGGATTACATATCAAAACTATCCCACCACTTGTTTTGGGATATAGACATATCCAATGCAGACATGGACAAGACTATCGAACCCAGCACTTTGGAATTACTAAAAAAGCTTCCCCAATAAGTTGTAATAAAGGGAAATATCATTTATCTCCCTTTTTCTTCCAAATACAATTTATCAGTTACTCCCGATTCATCAAACGATGTTCCGCCATCTGTTCGAACTTTGTTCCCGGACGACCGTAATTAGCATACGGATAAATGGAAATACCACCACGTGGAGTAAAGATTCCGGTTACTTCAATGTATTTGGGATTCATCAACTTTATCAAATCTTTCATTATAATATTCACACAATCTTCATGAAAGGCTCCATGATTACGGAAACTGAAAAGATAGAGTTTCAAGCTCTTGCTTTCTACCATTTTTATATCGGGAATGTAGCTGATACGTATTTCCGCAAAGTCCGGCTGTCCGGTAATAGGACACAGACTTGTGAACTCCGGGCAGTTGAAACGTACCCAATAATCATTTTCAGGATGCTTATTATCAAAGGCTTCCAATACTTCCGGAGCATAATCTTGCTTATACTCGGTTTTTCTTCCCAATAAGGAAAGCTGGTCTTTTAATTCAGTCATTGCACTTACTAGTTACGAGCTCTACACTAAACAAAAAACGTATTTTCTCTATCACCTATCACCATCAAGCCTCAAATGCCTTATTCATCGATATTTCAGTGGTGAATGATTCATTTTACAACCTATCACCACATCTATCACCTATCACCATCAACTCCCAGCCCACGTTTGCTTTATCATCATCTTACTTGTTACGGTGTGTTTCACGGCATGAAACAGAATGTTTCACACTGGAGAACAGATAGTTTCTTACGGCAGAACCAATAGTTTCAAGCGCCGGAAACTTTAGTTTCATGCCACTGAAACTTTAGTTTCTCACCGATGAAACAACAGTTTCAAGCTGTTGAAACTAATTTAAACCACCGCTTATCGGACAAAACTACCGTAGATACAAAGCTTACTATCATTTGCTAGCCGGAGCTTACCGGTGACAACAGATGTGACAACAAAACTTCAAATTTAGCTGCTGTCACTGCTTGCTGTCACAAGATATACAATTTATAATCAATTGTTTATCTATAAGAATGTGACAGATGACAGCAAAAAATACATTTTAATCTCTGTGTAGAGATATTATTGATTCTTACTTTTTAAATACTTCTCCAATCCTTCCCGACGCAACTTACAAGCCGGACAATGTCCGCAGCCATCCCCTTGAACGCCATTATAGCACGTCAAAGTCTCGTTACGAATCAACTCCAACACACCCAGTTCGTCGGCCAAAGCCCATGTTTCCGCTTTATCAATCCACATCAAAGGAGTATGGATCACAAATTGTTCATCCATAGCCAAGTTCAACGTTACATTGAGAGACTTGATAAAGGAATCACGGCAATCGGGATAACCGCTGAAATCGGTTTGGGAAACCCCTGTTACCAAGTGGTTTATACCGCGTTCACGGGCATATACCGCTGCAATGCTCAGAAAAAACAGATTACGCCCCGGCACAAAAGTATTGGGAACAGTATCTGCGGGCTTTTCCTGATCCATCACCATTGTAGTGTCAGTCAAAGAGTTATGTCCAAGTTGCCCGACAAAAGACACGTCCATCACATCAAATTCCACTTCCGCTTTCCGGGCTATCTCCCGTGCAAACTCCACTTCTTTCTGATGTTTCTGACCATACAGGAAACTCAGAGCATACACTTTCTTAAAGTTGCGTTTTGCCCAAAACAGACACGTAGTAGAGTCTTGCCCTCCACTGAACACAACCAATGCTGCTTCTCTATTCATAAATCTATCTTAAATATCTTTGATTTTCAGTACATTGTAGGATATATCGGTATCGTAAACATCGCTACCATCTATTTGCTTAATAGCTTTCACCACACGGATAGTTACCGGGAGGATAATCACTTCGTACATGGACTTCAGCACAATCTGAATACCCATCATAATAAGCAACTCTTTCCAAGCGATGATTCCTCCGAAAGCCACCGGGAAGAATATCAACGAATCCGCCGTTTCACCTACAACGGTTGACAAAATGGCACGAGCGGAAAAGTTACGCCCTTGACTGGCAATTTTCATTTTGCTCATCACATACGCATTGAGGAACGAGCCAACCAAGAAAGCCATCAGACTGGCAGCTACGATACGGGGAGCCATACCGAATACAAAATCGAAATGTTCTTCTCCTTCCCAAAAAGGGGCAGCTGGAATGGCTACGGCTATCAGCCCGAGAGTGACAACAAAGAAATTCATGGCAAAACCGCTCCAAATTATCAAGCGGGCTTTCTTGAATCCCCATACTTCGGCGATACAATCATTAATAATATAAGAAATTGGGAAAACCAACAATCCTGCAGTCACGGTCAGACTACCAATCTGGATTACTTTTGTCTCAAGAAGATTCGCCGCAATAAGGCATACATTAAATAAAATGCCCAGCAGCATAAAAGGTACGGATACTTTTTCTTTCATAATTCCTGTTTTTTACGTGGTGTTCTAGAATACACGACCGCTATTCACGGCATCATACTTTATTTTATCTTTCGGGGTGCAAAGATAGAAAATAAAACTGAAACAAGCGCATCAAGACTGCCGAATTCTATTATCCATATATAGAAAAACAGGCACACCACTCAAAATCAAGAACTTTGCTTTAAGCAGAGAAGTCTTTAAGTTCCTCCTTCAGCCGTTTGCGGATAAAGAATAAACGGCTCTTTACCGTTCCCATCGGCAACCCTAACTTGTCGGCAATCTCCCGATACTTAAATCCTGCCACAAACATCTGGAAAGGAACTTTCATTTCTTCCGGTATCGAATGTATCACACGATACAGATGTTTCATGTCATATGTAAATTCAAATCTATCCGCATCTTCATCTTCAATCTGATATTGTTGATTGATAGAATAATTATCATCCATGATATTCATTTCGCGAACAGTACGGCGATAGTTATTGACAAAAATGTTACGCATCAGTGTATACATCCACCCCTTCAGGTTCTTACTATACGTAAACTTCTCCTGATTATCTAATGCCTGCAACACACAATCCTGCACCAAATCATTGGCAGAATCACGGTCTGCCGTCAACTTATATGCAAAGCGATGTAAATCCGGCTGTATCGCTAATATTCCTTGAGTAAATTCTACTTTTTCCATCGTCGTATTTTCTTTATCTGATTACTACGGTACAAAGATCCGTCTTTTTAGAATGATTATAAATAGCAATTCTTCCGATTAGTTTGGCAATTTTTCCTTTGCCTCTCTCAACCATTTCTTTTTTTAGTTGTTCTTTGGGCATTCACCTAAAACTTAACTGATAATGAAAACTAGTTTCAAAATGGTAGCAATGCTACTGGGGATGGGAATTTTCCCCCTCTGTGCCAATGCGCAGAAAAAGGTAATCATCGAAGACGAGGAACCTAATTCCATCATGTTTATCTCCCGTGACAAAGCAGGAGACGAGATCATCCGGATTATAAACGACCGTTCGCAACTGCGTTTCCATGATCCGAATGCTCCCCGCTTCCTGCTGACTGACCAGAAAGGAAAATTCGCTTTAGGTATCGGAGGCTACGTTCGTGCGACAGCAGAATATGACTTTGGCGGTATCGTAGATGATGTGGATTTCTACCCGGCGTTGATCCCGCAACGTGGAAGCGGAAATTTCGCTAAAAATCAGTTTCAGATGGACATCACCACTTCTACCCTCTTCCTTAAATTGGTAGGACGTACGAAGCATCTCGGAGACTTTGTTGTCTATACTGCCGGAAACTTTCGTGGAGACGGGAAAACATTTGAATTACAAAATGCTTATGCACAATTTCTCGGTTTCACCATCGGTTACAGTTACGGTTCGTTCATGGACCTCGCCGCTCTCCCTCCCACTATCGACTTTGCGGGTCCTAACGGTTCAGCATTCTACCGTACTACACAATTAAGCTATATGTGCGATAAGTTGAAAAACTGGAAGTTCGGTGTCGCTATGGAAATGCCTTCGGTAGACGGTACAACCAACAGTGATGTTTCCATCAACACGCAACGTATGCCGGACTTTGCCACTTCCGCACAATATAACTGGAACAGCAGCAGCCATATCAAACTAAGCGCTATAATACGTAGCATGACTTATTCAAGTAATGTGTACGACAAAGCTTATTCCAAAACCGGATTCGGTTTGCAAGCGTCTACAACATTCAATGTCACAAAAAAATTACAAGCTTACGGACAGTTAAACTATGGCAAGGGAATCGGCTCTTATCTTAACGACTTGAGTAATCTGAATGTAGATATCGTCCCCGACCCGGACAATGAAGGTAAAATGCAGGTTCTTCCTATGTTAGGATGGTATGCAGGATTACAGTACAACTTCTGCCCAAGTTTCTTTGTCTCCGGAACGTACAGCCTGTCCAGACTGTATTCCGAAAACGGATACCCAAGCGGAAATCCGGAATCATACCGCAAAGGCCAGTATCTTGTAGCCAATGCCTTCTGGAATGTCAGCAACAATATGCAGGTCGGAGTTGAATATCTGAGAGGGTGGCGTACAGATTTCAGCTCTTCAACCCGTCACGCGAACCGGTTAAATTTGCTGATGCAGTATTCTTTCTAATTTATAGATATAGGAAAGGAGAGGCATAATGAATAATAAAACGCAAGATTAACGCGAATTATCGCAGATTATTTCATATATATAGATATAATAATCAACAACCTATAAATTCGTTTCTGTGATAATCCGCATTAATCCTGTGTTTTAATTATTCATTATAAACCCATACACATTACCGGCAAAATCTGTCACATACAAAACGTTTTCCGCAACAGATACTGTAGAAAATATAGGTACACCAATTTGGTATTTCCACAGCAATTTACCACTTATACGGTTCAATGCATACAGTATTCCGTCAGAAGCCCCAAAGAAAACAGTATCTCCAACCAACACTGGACTAGTCTCTACAGTTGAAGATGATGGTTTAGAATAAGGAGATGTATAAATCAAAGCGGGGTTTGTTTTAAAATTCCATTTCTCTTCTAAGGTCTGCTTGTCTAAAGCTATGACTCCATTAGCAGCTGTTCCAAATATTATCTCGGATTCAGTAATTAAAGGAGTTGAATTCACATCGACCGAACAATTCATTTTTTTACGTACTATAACCTCACCGTTCTTTGAATTCAATATAAAAAAGGAACGGGAAGAAAGAAGATAGAGATTCTCTCCTTCCCAAGCAACAGAGGCCGAACGATATTTTAATTCCGCATCTTTATTCTCCCACAACAACTCACCATTAACTGCATTATTAGCATACAACCCCTTCCAGTTTGCATGCCCAATCAGAATATTACGTCCAAGAGAAAGTGTTGCCACGCATCCTTCCCCCCTGCTCCAAGCTTCATTCTTCCAGATAAGTCCCCCCGTAGCTGCTTTCAAGGCACATAAGGATTTTCCTGTACCGGCATATACTACATCCGAAGCAGCAACCAGCCCGTCATTCAAAGGAGGAAGTACACCGATATTTAATTTTTTTTCCCAAACCAATGTCCCGGTTTCTGCTTGAATCGCATATATGTAGCCATGTACATCTTGGGCAAAGACCAGTCCATCAGCAATCGCAATACTACTGCGTACAGAGCCACGGAGTGAATACCGCCAACAGACTGTTCCATTTTGCGCATCCATACACACTACAGCCGCTTTCCCCGATTCATTATCATCGACCGATGCCGTAAAGAGACGTTTCCGATATACCAAAGGAGCAGACATGAAAATAGAAGCACCTACATTTTTAATCCATGACAACCGCAAAGGCAATTGTTTCCTTTCAGGCTTTTCATAAAAAAACGAACGCCTGCATCGCCTTACCTCTCCATTATTGAAAAATGCCTCCACTATTACAGTAAGCTGCCGATGTTCCCATTGAGAAAGCAAAGGAATTTCCGCATACCAATTGAAATCACTCTGACGTTTCAAAAGATTGGAGGAAAGAACTTTTTTACCTTCCGATTCACACCAATAACGCATGGATCGTATTGGGGAAACCGTAGAGTAGGCATTGACGGACAAAGGAATCTTTCCGGAAGGAAGTGTTGGCAGCTGTCCATTCTCCAACGAAACAATATGTAATGAAGGAGACAGATAACTGTATCGGAACTCGGACGCCACGTTTCCCTCTGTATCAACAGTCAGTACACGAAAAGCAGAAGGTGCATGGTCAATACCACCACAAGCAGGCGTAGAGGTACAGATAGTATACACCCCTGTCACTTTATGCTTATGCACATGATTTACGTGCCAGTGACCGTACAACCAAGCTTTCAATCCCATAGCCGGCAAGTCTATATACTCCGTATCACTAATACCATATTTAAAAGCTACCGTATCTTCCGGCAGGCTATGATTGAAAACAATGATCGACTTCTCCTTGCCTACATAAGCAAGATCATTTTTCATCCAGCGATATACATCTTCCTTAGTATACTCCGGTAAATAATCTCCATGAAGCATAGGTGTCATTATGTAATGTGTATTCCCCACATCAAATGAATAGAATACCGGTCCGTAGAGTTTCTCGAAAAGTTCTTCCCCATAAGCACCTTTCACCAAGTCATGATTGCCTATTCCATAAAAGATTTGCGTGTCTTCCATCAAAGCGGTATTCAGCAAGCCTATATGACTGTTCAGTCCCGATTCATAACAAATATCCCCTGTATGCACGATAAAAGCTATTTTCTCATTGGCCGAATAGTCACGGAGATTATCCACCCACGCTTGATTCCCTTCTTTTCCACGTATTTCTGTATCAGAGATATGTATAAACCGGTGACTACCGTCAGCTTGAATTCCTCCATAACAAGGATATACCGGAAAATCGTATTCCGTACGACCGTTCTCTATCCGGTAATAGTAGGCATTATCAGTCTTATATCCGGAAGGAGTAGTAATAAACAGAAAATGCATACGGGAATGTCCGGGCAATTGATATGCGCCATTTGAATCTGTCTGTACCACATTTAACCCATCGGAAACAGAGACCCGATGCAATCGTTTTTCACCTTCATCGAGGAGACCATTTCTGTTCTCATCAACGAAAACCTTTCCTGTATATTGAGCCATAGCTTGTAAAGTCATACTACCCAGCAAACCAATAGCCATACAGTATTTCATGTATCTACTCACCTTTAGCCATTTGAATACTGACATCAGTCTGCCCCTCTACTTCTATTGTTTTATCGGCAAATCCTTTTTTCGAGAAAATAAGTCTGCCATTATCTTTCACCTTGATAGTATATGTGCCCCGATAGTCAGTCAATGCACTTTCACCGGATTCTTCAGACTGTACTTTCACTCCGGCAAGCGGAGTTGCCTGTATATCACGGACAGTTCCTTTTACTTGAATCACTTTTCCATCTGTCCGTGATTTGAAAGAAGTACCGGACACCGTCTGTCCTCCCTTTCCGGAAGAACCGATATACACCGGAAGGTTGAAATAAATCCGGTCGGAAGAAGTACCTACCTGTAATTCAAATTTGCCCGATTCGAGATAACGATTGCCCAAATCATCTGTCAGATAAAATTCATGAACAGGAATCATTATAGTCGTTTCCCGTGTCTGTCCGGGAAGTAAATCTACTTTTCTGAAACCTTTCAACTGCTTCACCGGTGTCATCACCGAGCTGACCACATCTCGCATATATACCTGTATCACCTCTTTCCCGGTTCTTTTCCCCGTATTTTTCAATTGAACAGTCACACAAACGGTATCATTAGCCTGATAGAGTTCCTTATCTGTAACAGCTTTCAGATATTCAAATTGAGTATAGCTCAATCCATATCCAAATGCCCATAGCGGGGAACTATTTGAGAAAACATAATCTCTTCCCGGCTTTTCATAAGTTCCCGGCTCTTTATAATATCCTTTATCCGTAGGCAAATAGTTATAATAGACAGGGAGATGCCCCGTACTTTGCGGAAATGAAAAAGTCAGTTTTCCGGAAGGGTTCACATTGCCAAACAAAATATCCGCAATAGAGTTTCCTTCCTGTTCGCCAGCATACCATTGCGCCAATATCGCCGGAATATTCTCTTTCACCCACGGTATGGCAAAAGGCTTTCCAGCCACCAATACAACAACCACCGGCTTTCCCACAGCAAAGACCTCACGTATTAATTGTTCTTGTGCACCGGTCAAAGAAATATCACTTAAATCGATTCCTTCTCCACTGGTAGACGGCTCTTGAGTATGACGTACGAACGCTGTACTCGAACTTCCCACAAATATCAAAGCAACATCACTATGACGGGCAGCATCCACAGCCTCCGCTATCCCCGAAGTATCCAAAGAAGCCAAAGAACATCCTTTAGCGTAGTTGATTTTCACCCTATCACCCAACAAGTTTTTAATTCCTTGAAGCGGTGTCACTCCATCTTCTTTCTTTTTACTCCAGGTATAATCTCCAAATTGTACATTATCCGCATTAGGACCAATCACCGCTACTGACTTCAGATTCCGGGCATTCAACGGCAACAACTGTCCATCGTTCTTCAGCAATACAGTCGATTCGTCTGCAATCCTGCGTGAAAGCTTCACACTTTCTTCCGAACGGAGAGGAAGCCGATAGACTGCTTGTTCCTGATAGGGATCTTCAAATAATCCCAACTCAAATTTAGCACGAAGCACTCGTCTCACAGCCTGATCGATATACCTGATATCAAACTCTCCATTCCGTATTTTATCAGCCAGCACTGCATAACAAGAGCTGGAAGCCTCCACGTCCATTCCGGCAGTCAATACCTGCTGGGCCGCTTCGAAATCATCCGCCGCCGTCTTATGGAAAGTCTTCAGCATACTGACAACTCCCCAATCCGAATAAACATATCCCCGAAAACCAAATTTATTGCGCAAAATATCCGTCAGCATAAAACGGGAAGCAGAATTAGGAATTCTATTCCAAGAATTATAACTGGACATGACAGCCATAATTTCCGTTTCAGCAAGCACAGCCTCAAATGGTTTCAAATAAATATCAAATAAATCACGTACACCACACTCCACCGAAGCCAGATTCAATCCGCCCAAAGGATTGCCATGTGGTCCGTAATGCTTCAACATCGGAGAAATTCCATGTTCCATATATCCTTTTACCTCAGCAACCGCCATCTTTGAACAAAGGAAAGGATCTTCACCAAAAGACTCTTCTACACGTCCCCAACGTAAATCACGTACAACATCAATACAAGGTGCCAGCACTTGCTTCACTCCCATCGTATTCAGTTCGCCAGCAATATGTTTAGTCTTTTCATAAGCCAGTTCCGGATTGAAAGTACTCCCCATCGCTATATTCTGAGGGTAGATAGTTGTTCCTTCATGCACCACTCCATGCAAAGATTCGGCAACCGGGAATCCAGGAATACCCAGCCGTGTTTTTTCTACCATATAGGTTTGTATCTCACGGAAAGTCTTACGACAACTTGCAGCCGTCAAAGGAAAACCTTCAAAGAACCCATATCCTATTCCACCACACATCTTATCCAACTTCTCTTGATTCAAGACCTGTCCATCGAACACATCCCACGAATGCAAATGACGAATCTGAGCGATCTTTTCTTCCAGTGTCATCCGGTCCAGCAAGTCATTCACTCTTAATTCTGTAGGAAGAAGCGGGTTCTTATAAGAAAATGATTGCTGTGCGTTAACTGTAAGTATACAGCCCGATAACGCCACTAGTACGAGGCTTATATATTTCTTCATATTCTCTTATTTGGATTAATCTATTTATCTAAGTTCAAACTTTACACTACTACGAATATCGGCTGAGGAGGCTCCTATCAAAGCTCGAAATTCTCCCGGTTCCGCCACCCATTCGTGTTTCTCATCGTCATAATAGGATAATTCCTCTTTTCCTATAGTGAAAGAAACAACCTGCTCTTCCTCCGGCTGCAAATAGACTTTCTTAAACCCTTTGAGTTCTTTTACCGGACGAGGTAGCCTGGAGTTTATGTCATTGATATACAATTGTACAATCTCAGCTCCTGCCTTACCACCAGTATTTTTTACAGAAACAGTAAAGGTAATACGATCGGTCTCAGTCACCTCTTTCTTATCCGCCATTATTTTACCATATTGAAAAGTAGTATAACTAAGTCCATGTCCAAATGCAAATAGCGGTTTGATCTTCTCTTTATCCGCCCAACGATACCCAACAAAAATTCCTTCTTTATACGCCACTTTCTTTCCATCACCCGGAAACTCTCCGATAGAGTGAGCACTATTATCTTCCAATTTAACAGGAAAAGTAAAAGGTAACTTACCCGACGGATTTACTTCACCAAACAATACTGAAGCCAATGCGTTGCCTGCTTCAGTACCATTGTACCAGCTCATCACAATAGCATTCACCTGCTTTACCCACGGCATTGCAACGGCATTTCCGGCAATAAGGACAACCACCACATTTGAGTTTACTTTTGCTAATTCATCAATCAACTCATTTTGCTGATATGGCAAATCAAACGTTTGCCTGTCTGCACCTTCCGCATCTTGATTCCAATTCTTATTGAGCCCTCCCACGAAGAGCACGATATCAGCCTGTTCAGCCGCTTGTGCTGCTTCCATTCTCAATTGTAAAGCATTTGCCCCCTTAGATGACGCATAACCGGCAACATAATTCACCTCTACCTGCCGCCCTGCCCATGTACGAATCCCTTGAAGCGGACTTACTTCATACTTCACTTTCAACGTGGATGAGCCTCCCCCGTCGCACAAAGTCTTTACAGCGTTCTCACCCACTACCAAAATTTTTTTTGTACGGTCTTTGTCAATAGGTAACAAATCTTCTTTGTTCTGCAAAAGCACAATTCCTTCTTGAGCAACTTTCCGTCCTGTCATAGCATGTTCCTTTGTTCCAAAAGACCCATAAGGACGATTAGGATTCATCGTAGTACGGAATATCAAACGAAGAATACGCCGGACTTTATCATTCAATTCTTTATCTGAGACCTCTCCGCTTTTGAGTTTCTTCAGATACGGAGTAGACAAATAGTAATTTTTATAATCATTATCTATATCTTTGGCGGATTCATTTGACCAAGTACCGAATTCTATGTCCAATCCATTATGAATAGCTTGATCCGTATCACGGGTCGCCCCCCAATCGGAAACTACAACTCCATCAAATTGCCAATCCCTTTTCAGAATATCATTAATCAGATATTGATTATGACTACAAAATTGCCCCTTATAACTATTGTACGCACCCATGATAGTCCAAGCCTTTCCTTCTTGGACAGCCGCTTTGAAAGCAGGCAGATAGATTTCGTATAATGCACGGTCACCCACTTCTACATCAACATAATGCCTGTCCGTTTCTTGATTATTCAGTGCATAATGTTTCACACATGCAGCTACTCCGTTTTTTTGTACACCTTTTATGTATGGTACTACCATACGGGATGCCAAAAACGGGTCTTCTCCCATATATTCGAAATTCCGGCCGTTCAGCGGGCTACGATAGATATTAACTCCCGGTCCCAATAGGACATTCTTATTGCGGTAGCGTGTTTCTTCTCCAATATTGCTTCCGTATATATAAGATAATTCGGGATTCCACGTAGCCGCCAAACAGGTTAATGCCGGAAAGGCAATACAAGAATCATTTGTCCACTTAGCTATATTCCATTGATCCCAAAGCAGTTCTTCACGTACACCGTGTGGACCGTCAGACATCCAGTTTTCAGGAATTCCTAAACGAGGAACACCGGGAGAACTGAACTTAGATTGGGCATGGGTCATTGCCGCTTTTTCTTCCAAAGTCATACGTGCCAAAGCATCCTCCACACGTTTTTCTATAGGTTGATTATTATCCAAATATATAGGAACCTCTCGCTGCTGCGCAAAACTACATATCGTCCAAAGGCTCACCGCTCCTAATATCCATACTTTCATCATAATATCTTTTTATTCATTACTCAAACTTGGGTTTATGCTCTTTAGGGTAGCTGAAGGTATTATTCATTACCCAACGCCCCTTATAAATTTTAGCACCGTAGATGCTAAATAGTTTCTTACCTTTCTCGTTTATCAGCCCATCAGACCACCACTCAGTAGTAGGATACAACATCAGTACCCCGTCGGCACTATTACACACACTCTTCACAGCGTAAAGCGGATAAATCAATTCAGCTTTGTTGTTCTTTATATCATATTGCCACACATTCTCATTAGTAGTAATCCATAACACATCGGTCTTGTCATACACGGGAAAGAGATCATGCCCGCACGATTCGGTGCTGGGTAATTCGAAGATTACGCTTCGATCTTGTAATCTAGGCTCCTTGCGGTTGAAATTGTACTTATAAGTACACAATTTAATCCCTTCGGTGGTGTAAAGCAACTCTCTTTGGAGATCCCATACCACGTTGTGAGCACTAGGAAGCTCGTAGGAGGCAAACCACTTGCCGGTTCCTTTGATGGTATCAGTCATAAATGTACGTAACTTACCATCGGTAGACGATACAGCCACGAGATTTCCATCGGGTAAAATCTCTGCAGAGTGTGGGTTTTCACCCACATACGCATAATACATCAATTTACTGTCGGCAATACGTATAAGAGCTACAGCCCCACCTGATGCAGTCATCAAGATATACTGGTTGTTGAACACTGACTTAACCTCACTAGGATTGTGAAACCACGTTTGACAATTGGAGGGTACACCGGCTTTTCCCGGATTCCAACTCCATACAGTACGATAAGTGGAAGCATCGAGTATCACAACAGACTTAGAGGCTTGCTCAGCCAATACAATTGCTTTGTCGGGCAGCGTAAAAGGAGATTGGCAATCTGCTTCGGGTTCATCGCTGGAACTACAACAAAAGAACAATACCGCACACATAGCAGCATATAAAATCTTTTCCATTATTCTATTTTCTTTTAAAATCTACTTAAGTCGGCTTTATACAGTTACTTCTTTTCTATAATCAACATACTGTTGGTTACCTTACGGGGTACCCGATCATCGGCGGGTGTATTCAAAATAGGGAAAGTCGGCTTCCCAACATCATTCACTTTTCGGATTATAAGCGTAGTCGACCCTCCTCCGTCAAGGTTGATAGCGTTATAACATCCCACAGCCTTCATCATGGTAGCCAGATGGGGCAAAGTAAGTCCCAACGCAAAGAAAGAGTCTTTTCTACGACCGTCCACCACAAATACATACATAGTCTTTCTATCTTGAGAAAGCCCCACACTAGTACGCGGATGGGTATTCTGCAAATCACCCATCTCTTCGTAAAAATTTTGAACTACCCCATCCTTAACTAATAGCCCATATCCTCCCAACGCATGCAACAGATTGGCTTCGTGGGTCAATGCCTCATCAGCTTGTCCCACGTAGGTCTCACCATTTTTCAGTTGATACAACACCTCATCGTGCCCTTCAAAATATTGCGAATTGATGCACACTCCGTCCTTATAGAAAAGACCCATGACACGACGTGGATTGTCAGCATAATAATCACCATTTACACCAAGCCAAACAGTTTTTCCGTTTGCTTCGGCCGCAAAAGCATGAATCGGGAGAGGCGCACTAGATTCAGGTCCTGTTGCCGGCACATTCTTATCGTCTTTTGTAGCCGGAGTAAAAGTTAGTTTGTTTAAGTCGATTGTAGCCACAAAAATATGCTGAGACTCTCCAAATGTTTTAAAAGCCAATTCATTCAATTTTATTCCATCACGCAGTACACTCTCGTTATCTAAAGTCACGTCATTGGCCATACCTGATTCTACCAATTGCCGTCCTATGGCGGTTTGTGGCATAGCCTCTTCAGAATTACTACTAGAACAAGCACAACTAAAAGATAATACCAGTGCTCCCAATATAAGCTTCATTGTTAAGAATTTACTTTTCATAATATTTTTAATTAGGTAAACAAATAAAGAAAGCAATTCTTTATTATGAACTATAGAGAATTGCTTTCTATATTACACTATATTCTATTTATTGGCTTG
The DNA here is from genome assembly GCF_014287315.1 of Bacteroides sp. NSJ-39. Lineage (NCBI taxonomy): Bacteria > Pseudomonadati > Bacteroidota > Bacteroidia > Bacteroidales > Bacteroidaceae > Bacteroides > Bacteroides sp. NSJ-39. The sequence goes on from NZ_JACOOB010000007.1 coordinate 226,147, forward strand.
CCACTCAAATGCACCGATATCAATTCCAACGTTCGATATACGAGCATCTCCTTGAATATCAAGTAGCAAATTCCAATCTTTTACCACAGAGTTCAAACCGGCATCAACCAACGGAGAGTTCTCTGTGGGCTGATAGTTCTTACCTGCCGCATCAGCAAATTGAGGACCATCGGTAGCGGCATTATCCGTATTCAGATTAATACAGTTAGATACTTGAGGAGTATTTCCATCATTATAAATCCATCCGCCTTGAATAGCACAATTCTTAAAGATAGCAGCCTTGTTCTGATCCAAATAGCCACTGTGTAAATCACCTTTAGTATGAACATTACCCCATACCACGCAATTCACCATCTGGCAGGTACCACTACCTAAACGAACACCGGCACTACTACCAGCACTTCTATTGTTTACCACAGTCACATTGTATAGACAAGTGCTTTGTTGAACATTCATTGTAGAAGATGTACTTAATGTTTCGTTATCACGTATCACACAGTTAATCAATGTACACAAGAAATATGCGCCACCAGCATCACGGGCACAAGTATTATTTCTCACCACACAGTTTCTAATCATCCAATATTCATAAGCTATCAAAGCGCCTTCACCTTGTTTTCCCTTAGAGTCTACAAATTCAAAACCATCAACAACACGTGTTGTACCTTCTGTCAATTTATACATGTAAACAGAAGGCCAGACATTAGATGGTGCAGCATGAAGAATAGATTTACGCTTCATGGTACGTTCAGCCACTGTAGTCTCTTTTCCTTCAAAACCGCCGTAGAAATTCACCTTCTTAAACTCGGTCCAATCTTTCAAATAATAATCACCTGCAGCTACCCACATTTGCATATCACCATAGTGAGCACAGGCTGACAGACCTTCTTCGATAGTGCCAAACGCTCTCTCCCAGCTAGATCCATCACCATTGGCTCCGGCCTTCACATAAACAATCTGACTGTAGAGACGCTGAGTAACATAGAGAGTATCCGATACTTCTACCACATCGCCCTGATTCTTGATAACTACATATCCTGTTCTGTCTTCAAATCCGTCGTTAGGATCCAGTTCGACAGGAATGTTTACATCCTGCACAATATCACCGCTAAACTCAGGAAGTTCACCCACATGAATCCAAGAATGAGAAACCTTACAATCAAATTGTAAATTCAAAGAGACTGGAATGTTTAATTGTGTTCCTTTTTTGCCAGTAATCATATTTTTCTCTGTTTCGGATAAAGAAATAGACAACATCTTTTCCACATTGGTCTGGACAATTGTCAATTTGGTTTCTGTAGTCTTACCCGTGTCGGATAAAATAACACTCTTTCTTATTTCGGCCCCAGTGGTGTTCTTAGCAACTTTAACTTTCAAATGAGTATCGTCTACTTTCTTAAAGGTAAATCCACCAATCTGTTCCTCTTCTACATCCCATTCAAGATCGGTTACTACATCCAAGACAGCTTCACCGCCATTAATATTAAAGTAAAGTACCTCCTTAGATAACGTAATCAATGAACCACGACCGTTTTGTTTCACAACAATGCGTTTCGACATTTGATCCATCAAACGAATCTCAATCCAGCCTTCGCGCAATGCCATCTCTGGGTTTTCTTCGATTTCAGCCACTATAGAGTCGGGCAACAAAGCCTGCCCACGATAGCGTTTCAGTTTAATCCATGAAGCGGAAGCTTCGGCAAACCATGGATACGAAGAGTGTAAATCAATTACTTGGCGAGAAGCGACAGGCCCCATCGACAATTCATCTTGAATTTCAAGAGTTGGTTCAACGCGACGTATCAAATCGGAGTCATCACACGAAGCTATGAAAGCTACCAAGAGCCCCCCCAACACTCCCCTAAACCAAGCATGGAATTTCATATTATATGTATTCATACTATTCCGTTTTTTAATTAGTTTTTTCAATAACTTGTAAGCCGTTTATCACCGATCTGGCAGGATTGTCTGAAGGTTGATTCATTACCTCAAATGACACTGAACTGCCCTTTTCTACCCGACGTACCATAGTGGTAGAACCACCGCCATCCATATTGAACGCTTGGTAACAACCAGCACCTTGACAGAGTAACATCATGTCCTCAAGACGCATACCGTTAGAGTATTCGGGCTGACGACCATCAACAACAAATAAATAAACCTTGCGATTGTCAGCAGACACACCTACAAAGGTACGTGGATGGAATTGCATGGCGTTGTCATTTACGGTAAAGTTCTTCACTACCTCACCGTCTTGCACCATTCTTTGCCAACCACCAATAGCATGCACCACCTCTCGCTCTACTAATTTAAACTCTGGAACAGAAGTAATATGTGCCGTACCGTCTTTGAGCATATAGAATACATGATCAGCCTCCCAACCTATTTCAGTCTTGATAGCTACACCGTCTTTGTAGAATAGCCCACCAGGAATCCAAAGATCATTTTTCTTAGAATAGAAGTCGCCATTAGTTCCCAAAATCACTTTGCGTCCGGCTGCTTCAGCTTTCTCGGCCTGCACAGTTACCTGTTGCAGAATTTTACCTACCTCCGGCTTATTATCAGGCGTAGAGGTAACTATGGTCACGTTCTTGTTCAAATCTACTTCAGCAATAATCATACGGGTAGGTTTAGCGCAATAGGTAAAGACAACATCGGTAATGCGTACCCCATCATACAAGTCGTAAGTTAATTCTTTTTCTACCGACTGAATGTAAGGCACATTATCGGCTATTCCTTGCATAATGGGAAGTGTGGCTCCTTTGTGAAGCTCCAATTTATCTTCACTAGAACAGCTGCACAATAACATCATGAGTGACAGCATCAATGCTACTCGAAAATTCTTCGCAATGTATGACATAGTGTATTTCATATTTTCCATTTTTCTTTTCATTTACAGTAATTAACTACTTATTCCCAACCCGGATTCTGAGGAAGCAGATTCGGGTTTAATGATATTTCGTCCAACGGAATGTTGTACAGGTAATTTTTAGCCGTAAAATTCATACTATAAGTAACTCGCTTAGCGTAGGGAGTAATAAAGCCATCGGCATCGAATCCTACTTGATCTTTAATAGTCTTTATCTCATCGGCAGAGTACAAGTTGGGGTCCATCTTAGCACCACGACGCACACGGTTAAATACGACCTCGCCTACATTCCAACGACAAACGTCATCCCAACGATAACCTTCGGCAAACAACTCAATGCGACGTTCGCGACGGATTTCACGAATCAAGTTAGCGTTATCACCTTTCACATTAGGATATTTAGCAATCAAATCCGGATCAGCTATCGGATCAGCTTCCAACTTAAAAGTAAATCCTACACGGGCACGAAGCTGATTGATGGTTTTATCCAATTCGGGATCTTTTCCCAACTCAGCACCAGCCTCAGCACGAATCAACAAGACCTCAGCATAACGCATCACAGGAGCATCAATGCCACCTTTGTGATTACCCACATAGTGCTCAGACGCCTTATAAAACTTACATACCGAATATCCGGTACAAGATGCAGCGTAGAAGGTTCGAGTGTCCGAGTTGGGAAGAATAGAAAAGATATTAGGAGCCCCACCTTTCAACAGACCGCCAGTAGTACGATATAAAAAACGAGCATATTTACTACCAGATTCGGGCAAACATACTGTTTGCAACAGACGTCCGTCGCGATTCTTCATCTCTGCATTATATCCCATGTTAGGATTGTGGCAACCACAAAGAGAAATGGGCTTTCCTGTGTTAGCACACAAGTATTCCTCAAAACAATCACGGCTCATACCCTGTTCGCTATTAGGAATACTATTAGGCACGTTGTGCCCCATATTGAGTGCGGGGTCATACTCACGCGAGAGAATTACTTCCGAATTATCATTGTAATTATCTTGTATGAAAAGATCGAAATAGCTATCGTCTGTACCCGATGCCTTATACAATTCATAACCATACCCCATCAACTCTCCAGAAGCTTTGTAAGCCTCTTCGAGGAATTTTACATCGCCCTCTACATTACGATAACGACGCCAAGTACCTTCATAAAGACAGATACGGGCTTTGAGTAATAGAGCGGCATCGCGGCTCACACGATAAACTTTAGTCTTGCGAGGTAAAAACTCAATAGCCTTATTAATGGTAGCCAAAATATTGGTCATCACTAAATCACGAGAATCACGTCCTTTATATAATTCGGGGTTATCTTTATTCAACGTAGAGTCATACCAAGGCACCTCACCAAAAAGGCACACCTTATTAAAATAATCAAAAGCTTTGAAAAATAAGATTTCTCCGGCAAATTTCTTTTTATCAATATCCGAAGCGGGAGACTTTTCATAATTCTCTAGAAAAGCATTACAACCTCTCACCGTAGACCAATCCCAGTCAGTACTACTAGTCATTACAGTGTTTTGACCAAATGTAATACTACTAGCACCAGCTGCTAAAAGGTTATCAGACTGATACTCTTGCATAATCATATTTCCAATATTCCAAGACAAAGGATCACCATGTCCCTTGATGAGTTTAGGATAATAAAGATTGCAATATTGCTCTAATGCGGCAGCATTAGAAGTCTCCCAGAAACGATCACTAGAAATTGCGTCACCCGGTTCAGTATCCAAGTAATCACATCCAGACAGTGACAAGCACAAAATGCAAATACATGAAAATATATATTTTTTCATAATACCTATCTATTTTTAAAATGTTATATTAATACCGAATGAATAACTTCTCATAAATGCATATTCTTTACCACTGTTCTCGCTAGACAAGCTATTATCAGTTATTTGATCTACAATATCAGGAGTCATAAATGGGGGCAAACCAGTCTTCTCCCACAAATTCATACCACTTACATAGATACGTACCTGCTCCATTTTCATCTTGGCCAACCAACTCTTGGGTATAGTATAGCTCAAAGTAATATCTTTCAAGCGGATATATGCCGCATTTTGTAAGTATTTAGTTTGAATCTGCTTACTACGTTTATTGCCATTAGCATTCAAACGAGGATAGTAAGCTGTAGGATTCTCATAGGTCCAAATATTATCGATATGGTATTGGGTTACACAAGAGTTATAAATACCTCTAGAGAATCCCCAAAAGATATCACTACTTGTCCACATATCGCGTTTACCCACCCCTTCGAAAATAGCACGGATATCGAAACCACGCCAACCAATACCTCCTTGCAAATTAAAACGATATCGAGGAGTAGAGTTACCTATAACCTTTTGGTCACCCGGATTAGCCAATGTACGATTACCTTGATCTATCATACCATCACCATTTAAATCTTTGTAACGAATATCGCCCGGATACCACTTAGAAGAAATGTATTTCTGTACATAGTTCATTTTGGCTGCTTCAAAATCGTCCATAATATAACCATCAGTCACATACCCCCAGATTTCACCCAGTTTCTGTCCTTCATAATACATACCACTAGCCAACGAACCGTTAGGGTTATCGTATTTGGTTATCTCAGCTTGGTAATCGGACAAACCTACGGTAAGCGAATAGTCCATAGGACTTCCCAACACATTCTTAATACGATCTTTCCACGTCAATTCCAACTCCCAGCCAGTGGTACGCATATCAGCAATATTCTCTTTACCACCCGAAGTACCCAATACGGCAGGCAGTGTAACCGAACGTACCATATCTTTGGTATCGCGTACATAGAAATCGAATGTACCCATCAAACGATTGTTGAACAATGACCAGTCCAAACCCAAATCTTTCGTCACAACCTTCTCCCAAGTCACTACACTAGGCAAAGAAGGAATATTCAACGCATTGACCATTTTACCATCCATCATATAGTTGGTCAACACTTTACCTGAAAGAATAGACATATAGTCATGATAGCCGTTAGTTATCTGATTACCCAAAGCACCTACAGAGGCACGAAGTTTCAAATTGTCTACTACGTTGGAAAGTGGTTTGAAGAATTTTTCTTCCGAAATTCGCCAACCAATAGAGGCTGAGGGGAAAAACGCCCAACGGTCGTCTTTGGCATACTTAGAAGAGCCGTCATAACGACCATTTACCTCAAATAGATATTTGGAACGATAGTCATAGTTCAAGCGAAAGAAAGCCCCCTGTACACGCCAGATATCTGCACCTTCAGCATTCTCTTTATAGTTGATGGCTAAGTCGGAAATAGGCAACTCGTTATCATACAAGTCAGTCATGGTATATGAGGTGTTAGCATAAGTCTTCTCCTCTTGGTTATAACCACCCATTACCGAAATGTTGTGAACATCGTTGAACGAAGTTTTATACTCGGCCCATACATTGATAGCGTGGTAAATATTGTTCGAGTTATAGTTTTTCACATAATTGGGAGTCTCTACGATCCATTCAGGACCTCCCTCAGGAAAAGTTTGCTTAATTTCTTTACGGTGAAATTTCTGAACAGTAGAATAACGATTCCAAGAGTAATCGCCCTTAATAGATAGTCCTTTCAATGGATGTAAATCGAAACGCCCGATGTACCATTGGTCCCAAGTCTCTTTTTTATTACGTCCAGCTAAAGCCATCTTTCCAATAACGTTATAATTACCACTGTTGAGATACATACCTGCAAAATCACCATTAGGTAAAAAGATAGAAAGTGTAGGAAACATACGATATACCTCATAATACCAAGTTTGAGAACTGCTACCACCATTGTCCATATAAGGTTCATCATTCTTAATGTTACTCATACGAGTAGCAAAACTCACGTCCAGCCAACTAGTTAGTTTCGTATCGAAGTTGAACGCTAAATTGAAGCGCTTATAAGAGTCATTTCCATAGCGAAAAATACCCGACTGATCTTTAAAACCAATAGAAGCATAGTAATTGTTACGCTCGGTACCACCTGAAAGGCTTACATTATGTTGCTGCATAAAAGCCGTTTTTTGATAGAACTCGGACAACCAATCGGTGTTGCCCACATAGGCCCATCCCGGATTACTAGGGCTATAATTTGAATTTTGAATACCTTCGGTATCAACCAAAATTGCAGGATTGTGTTCTGGATCGGCAATATGTGCATCGAGTTTCTCCATAAACTTTTCGTTAAAGTAATATCCACCCGGAGTGTCATATTCGTAAGCCTTATTCCACATACGCGCCCATATATCCGAACGAGGCATTTCGGGAAGGCGAGCCGGTGAACTCCATGAAAGGTTATTGCTATATGACACCTTAGTCTTTTGGTTGCGAGCCCCCTTTTTGGTGGTGACCAACATCACACCAAAAACAGCACGCGCACCATATACAGCAGCGGCCGAAGCATCTTTCAATACAGAAACACTTTCTACATCTTGAGGATTGATGAGAGATAAATCGGAAATTTCCACACCATCTACCAAGACAAGAGCGTTACCACCATTCAATGAGGTATTACCACGAATGTTGATATTAGCAGCTTGGTTGGGCTGTCCACTATTGAATGTAATATTCAAGTTGGGTACCATACCTTGCAAACCTTGTGCAATATTACCAATCGGACGGTTTTCCAGAATCTCCCCTGAAGCTGTTGTAACAGCTCCTGTCAAATTAAGTTTCTTCTGTGTACCATAACCTACGACTACCACTTCATTCAAAGATGCCGAGCTTTCTTCAAGCACAATATTCAAAGAACCGGTTTCTGCAGAGACCCACACTTTCTCCGTACTAAAACCAATGTAAGATGCTACTAACAAGGCACGTTTCCCATCTCTGATTCGCAATGTAAATAAACCGGATAGATCGGTAGTAACTCCAGTAGTTGTCCCTTGTACAGTTATATTGACGCCTGGTAATGGTTGACCGTTGACATCTACTATTGTTCCTTTAACGTCATAATCTTTCTCTACGGCTACAGGAGTAGTTGTTTTTTTTTGTTCTTTCTGAGGTTGGCGGACAATAATCACTTGTCTTCCTTTCACTGTATATGTCAGTTGCTTGGGGGGTAATACTCTATTCAATATAGATACAACTGACTCGTTTTGTGCTTTGACTGTTACTTTTTCATTTTTCTGTAGAACATCTTCTTTAAAAAAGAACACATAATCACTCTTCTTTTCCAACGTTTTAAATAATGTTTCAAAAGAAACATCTATCAAATTGAGGGTGACATACGTAGATTGAAGATTCATAAAACCATCTTTTGCCCAAGTTTTTGGTACATAAGACGTTAAAAAAACGCATAAAAGCAAAAACCCATAACCAATATAGGTTAATTTTTCACTCTTATTTCTAAAATGAGAGTTATTTTTCATATATTTGTAAAATTAGATTAGTGATAACTTTGGTGAGTTATTTACAATTCTAAATCTGAACCGAGTAATATTTCGCAGATATTATTCGGTTTCTCTTTTTAAATTAAGGTGGAATGTTTTTCATGTATTGGTTCTTTTAAAGGTTTGTACTTTCTTTATCTATTTTTTCCGGAGAAAGAATTATTATCTCCCCTTTTCGGACAATTCTCAGTGGAGTGGTTAATGAGATAGATTCTAACACTTCCTCAAGTGTGCAATTCAAATCAAGGCTTCCATAGCACTTCTCATCTTTCAAGCTACCTATTATTTCAATTTTCGTATTATAGTATTGAGATAAAGTATTTAATATAGTAGTCAACTTCTGACCATCAAAGTTCATAATATCATCTTTCCAACAAATATAGCCATACACATCAACTTCGTTTATTTTTACCGCTCCACTTGCCATTGAAAGTCTTTGATTTGGTAGTAGTCGCTGCTTTGCTTTATTATCCACTTTCACATCTACACTTCCACGAACAAGTACCACTGAAGTTTCCACATTCTTCGCATAGTCATTCACATTGAATGCCGTTCCCAATACACTTACTTCCAAATGAGTGGTTTTCACGATAAAAGGGTGCTTCTCATCTTTTTTAACATCCAAAAAAACTTCTCCCTGTACATTCAACCTTCTATTCGTCGCAAAATCTGAACTATAAGAAATACACGACCCTGAATTAATCCATAAAGAAGATCCATCCGGCAAAATTATTTTTGTGCGTTTTCCATAAGGAACCACAACCTGATTCATTAAAATTTTTTCTCCCTTTGAAGCCACTACTAATTTATCATCCACTATTACGGCTCCATTTTCATTTACTCTGATTTCCGCATTATTCTTATCCAATCCTACAGCTTGCTTACCATCTAAAAGCACCTGAACCTGATCTGAACGACTCAATGAATCAATCATATCAGCAGTCAATTCAACTTCTTCCTGTACTTTAAAAGTTGAAATCCAATAATAAGAGCCCAAACAGAGAAGTAGAAAAGCGGCAATACTTGCCACATAGGCAATAACTTTCCTATATGAATGTGTTCTGTGAGGCTGTACAGACTTAATATCTTGTGAATGAAGCTTATTCATCATTCTATTAAAACTTTGCATTTTATATGCTTGAGAAGTAGACTCAGTATCTTCCACAACTTTCATACTCCGAATCACAGCAATAGCCAATTCTATCCTTTCTTCACAACCGGAGTGTTGAAGTTTATAAGATTCAATGTCAAAACCATTATCAGCAAATCCAGACTTTGCCCATTGGAAGAGATCATCATCCAACAAAAAAACTTCTATATCTTTAAATGTATATTGAACCATTTTTCGCTTTATTTTCTATTATGACAAATAAGCGAACTGATTTATACTCACTGAGAATATTTTTTTTAGATAAAAAATAAAATAATAGCAAGAATGGCTTCTTTCCTTAGTTTTTCCATAGAACGAGCTAACAAATTTCTTGCTGACTGGATATTAATTTCCATTATTTCTGAAATTTCATCAAAACTCATCTCATGAATAAAACGAAGATAAATAATTTCTTTCTGACGCCCCGTTAATCCTCTTAGCATTCGATAGACCTCATCAGATAATCCCTGATCCTGAGTTAAAAACAGTTGATCATCAATCGTATAATTCAAATCAAAAGAAAAATCATAGTCTGGCAATGGCTGAAGTTTTGAATTACGAAGTAATTGATTATAAATTAGATTCTTTAGTGCACGAAACAGAAAAGGGCGCAATCTTGTATTGTCTTCAAGAGTAATTTTTTTCTGATAAAGTTTCAAGAACAGATCTTGAATCAAGTCTTCCACCATTTCATTATCTCCCCCTACCCTACGCCCATAAGTTAGCAAGTCGTCAAAAAAAAGACAATACAATTGAGAAAATGCAATTTCATTTCCATCCAAAAATTGCATCCACAAACTTATTATACGTTTCTGATCATTGAGAGTCATATGCTAGATTTAAATCAAGCCCCAAAAGCTAAATTGTATTTTTCATATTTTATTCAATGCTAATATGTGGCAATATTCGTAAAATATCCCGAGATACGCAAACTTTTGCTATTAAAAGATTATTTCATAATATAAAATGAAGAGGGGAGACGACAATAGAATGCCATCTCCCTCTCAACATTATTAACTTAAATCGTACTACATATAAACTAAGGAAACACCTACTAAAATCTATAGTCAATGCTAAGACCGAATACTTTATTAGTGCGGCTATATACGTTAGTTCCGGGTAACCCTGTACCACTGTAATTCTTTGAAGTTTTAGTATAATCTTCATAAGTAGTCCACATATAACCAACATTCAGATTTGCTCTTTCACTCAATACTACTTTCGCTCCAACTCCTAATGTATAAGAGTCACAAGAGAAACTGGTATCGTTCTGAAAGTTGTCAGATAATCCATAATCCGTAATCTGTCCACCACAACTCAACGATAATTGTTTGGTTACATCCCACTCAATACCCATTAAATATTCATTTGTTCCCTTTGTCAGATATTTCTGTTTGTCACCAGCCATTCCCGCTTTCTTATCATCATAGAAATGATACTCTACAGATGCACGCAACACTGGCAAAATTTCATAAGCAACTGCAACTGAAAGCATAGAAGGTATGTCGTTAGGAGTATTTACACCATCTTTATAGCTACCTACCAAGCTCTCCGCTGAATCTGGATATTTCAAATTATTAGTCTTATTTTCAATATTCAAGTTCGTCTTGAATTCATATTTCGCACCAATATTGAATTTACCAAACTTAGCATCCACACCGAGAACAGGAGTCAATCCCCAACCCGTCTGATCACAATCCAATTCCAAATCCATCAATTCGCCACCACCATAAGCTTCTTTCAGATTAGCATTTAGAAAACCTTTATAACCACCCGTAAAATAGTTCATACGCCCACCAGCGAATGCAGAAAGCCAATCATTAATCTTATAAGTTAGTCCTAGCTGTAAAGAATATATATATTGTTTGCCATCCATAGCACTATTGATGTCATACATATTGGGAGTCACAAGTGGACGGTGCTTTTCAGGACCAGAGTTAAGGTATCCTGGAATACTACCTTGAAAAATCCCTGCCATAGCAGCCGCGTCAAACATAGGCAGACCGTCATCAAACGAAGCCTTTCCACCTCCGCCAGTTATAGCGAAGAAACCGGAAATAGTCCAATCTCCTTTTTTATAGGCTGCAAACAAACTAGGAATAACCGGTGCGGCAGCTTTTCCCTTATAATATTTATTAAATGGAGCATCAGATTTTGTAGGTACCGGTTTCCCGTCAACTATAACCGGAGCCCCATTATTCATTGCAATTCCATTATAAGTATAGAAACTGGCATCAATATTTCTTGTTTGAAAAGCACTCTGAATGCTCAATCCAATATGAAAACCATCATTTGGCAAGAAAGCTAAACCGGCAGGATTGGACAAAGCACCGTCTATTTCAAAGGTAGCACCGCGAGATAACATACGAAGGAAAGCGGCATGTTGATTAGTATTTGTCAGAAGCCCTCCGGCAAAAGTTGGAATTGAAACGATTAACATCACAAATCCAATCAAGGAAATTTTTCTCATCTAAATCTTTTTTAAATTATTTCGGGCGCAAAGATATAACATTATTGCACACGAAATATATGTTTGTGCATTTATTTTCTATCACTCCCTATTTTAATTGAAAAAGCAAACTGTTTCTAATGAAACAATCTATATTTATCACTTAATAAAGTCCAAACAAATCAACCGGCTTTTACGTTTATATTATAAGTAAATTACAAAAGAATATTATGGCCTATACAATTGCATTTTTCGGCACAAAGCCTTATGACGAATCATCGTTTAACGATAAAAACAAAGAGTTCGGATTTGAAATACGTTATTATAAAGGACATCTGAATAAGAACAATGTACTGCTGACACAAGGCGTAGATGCGGTCTGCATCTTTGTGAATGATGTCGCTGACGCAGAAGTCATCCGCATTATGGCAGAGAACGGAGTAAAATTGCTGGCACTGCGATGTGCGGGATTCAATAACGTAGATCTGAATGCGGCTGCTACTGCCGGAATCACCGTAGTACGTGTTCCTGCTTACTCTCCCTATGCCGTTGCCGAATACACCGTAGCTCTGATGTTATCATTGAACCGGAAAATCCCCCGTGCATCCTGGCGCACGAAAGACGGAAATTTCTCCCTTCATGGTTTGATGGGATTCGATATGCATGGAAAAACAGCCGGAATCATCGGTACGGGGAAAATAGCAAAAATCCTGATTCATATCCTAAAAGGTTTCGGAATGAATGTGCTGGCATACGATCTTTATCCGGATTATAACTTTGCCAGAGAAGAACAAATTGTCTACACTTCATTGGACGAACTGTATCATAGTTCGGATATCATTTCTCTGCATTGCCCGCTTACTGAAGAAACAAAATATCTTATTAACGACTATTCTATCAGTAAAATGAAAGACGGTGTAATGATTATCAATACCGGTCGCGGACAGTTAATTCACACCAATGCACTGATTGAAGGCCTGAAAAACAAGAAAATCGGATCGGCAGGATTGGACGTCTACGAAGAAGAGAGCGAATACTTCTATGAAGACCAGTCCGACCGCATCATCGACGATGATGTGCTTGCCCGCTTGCTCTCGTTCAACAATGTTATCGTCACTTCGCATCAAGCCTTTTTCACACGTGAAGCAATGGAAAACATAGCTATGACAACTTTACAAAATATAAAAGATTTTATCAATCACAAGCCTCTGCTAAATGAAGTGAAGAGATAAACCTTTTATCCTCCCACTTTGTTTACGAAGCATATAAACAACAAGAAAAAGGAGTTATTTATGAAAAAAGTAATACATAGAGCTGATACAAGAGGGCATTCCCAATACGATTGGCTGGATAGTTATCACACCTTCAGTTTCGATGAATATTTCGATTCCAACCGTATCAATTTCGGTGCTCTTCGCGTATTGAATGATGACAAAGTGGCGCCCGGAGAAGGATTCCAGACACATCCTCACAAGAATATGGAAATTGTATCCATTCCCCTGAAAGGACATCTGCAACATGGAGACAGCAAGAAAAACAGCCGGATTATTACCGTCGGAGAAATTCAGACTATGAGTGCCGGAACCGGAATTTTCCATAGCGAAGTGAATGCCAGTCCCGTAGAACCGGTTGAGTTCCTGCAAATCTGGATTATGCCGAGAGAACGGAACACACGCCCCGTTTATCAGGATTTCAACATCAGTGAACTGGAACGTCCCAACGAGCTGGCAGTCATCGTATCACCTGACGGCAGTACTCCCGCATCTCTTTTGCAAGACACCTGGTTCTCAATAGGCAAAGTAGAGGCCGACAAGAAACTGGGGTATCATATGCATCAAAGTCATGCAGGTGTATATATATTCCTCATTGAAGGAGAAATTGCAGTAGAAGGCGAAGTGCTGAAACGTCGTGACGGAATGGGGATCTACGAAACTAATAGTCTTGAATTGGAAACTTTGAAAGACTCGCATATTCTATTAATAGAAGTACCGATGTGAAAAATTACGGAAATATAGCCGATATCCGGCAAGAATATACTAAAAGCGGATTGCGGGAAAATGAACTTCCCGATGACCCGCTTTTGCTTTTCAGTCAGTGGTTGCAAGAAGCCATCGACGCAAAAGTAGATGAACCGACCGCTGTCATCGTTGGTACTGTATCTCCCGAAGGAAAGCCGTAAAGGGAAACAATTGGCACAAAATCCATATATTTCCCTCTCTTTCGTATGGCATACACTCGAAAGGCAAGTACATATAGAAGGAATAGCAAGCAAAGTGACTCCGGAAGAGTCGGACGAATACTTCCGGAAACGCCCTTATAAGAGTCGGGTCGGTGCACGCATTTCCCCGCAAAGCCGACCGATTTCAAGCAGAATGCAGTTAATACGCGCTTTCATCAAAGAGGCGGCACGTTGGATAGGGAAAGAAGTAGAAAGGCCTGATAATTGGGGCGGATGTGCCGTTGTCCCTACCAGAATTGAATTTTGGCAAGGACGGCCGAACCCCGTCTACATGACCGCTTCCTATATACATTACAACTAAATGGAGAATGGGAAATCAGTCGTCTTGCTCCTTAATTTCGTCGATTTTCCTTGGCAACTTCAACTAGAATACTTAATATTGCAATCCTAAAATATTCAGCTTATGATACTGGATTATATATACCATAGCGGTTTCGCCATCGAAGCAGAAGGAGTAACCGTTATCATCGATTACTATAAAGATTCTTCCGAGACTGATAATAATCGGGGAATCGTACATGATTACCTTTTACAAAGGCCGGGCAAATTATACGTACTAGCTACACACTTCCACCCCGATCACTTTAACCGTGAAATATTAACATGGAAAGAGCAACGGCCCGATATTCAGTACATCTTTTCCAAAGATATTCTGAAATCACACCGTGCCAAAAGCGAAGACGCTTTCTTCATAAAAAAAGGAGAAGCGTACGAAGATGATACGATACGAATCGATGCATTCGGTTCGACGGATGTCGGCAGTTCATTTCTGCTTCACCTCCAAGACTGGAGCATTTTCCATGCCGGTGATTTAAATAACTGGCATTGGAGCGAAGAATCTACCGAAGAAGAGATACGAAAAGCCAACGGTGATTTCCTTGCAGAAGTTAAATATTTAAAAGAAAAAGCGTCGAACATTGATTTAGTGCTGTTTCCGGTAGATCGAAGAATGGGAAAAGATTATATGAAAGGAGCAAAACAGTTCATCGAACAAATAAAAACTACTATATTTGTGCCCATGCATTTCAGTGAAGATTATGAAGGCGGTAATGCACTTCGTAATTTTGCTGAAAATGCAGGTTGCCGTTTCGTCAACATCACCCATCGGGGCGAAAGTTTTGAGATTACCAAATAAACACATAATAATTATGAATAAATTTACAATTTTGTTTCTTACCCTGCTTCTTGCATTGCCGGTGGCAATGAAGGCAGAATCTGCAAAAGAAAAAAGAGACGACACCAGATACCTTACAGGAGCCGTTCCTGAAGTTGATGGTAAGGTCGTATTTTCCAAAGAATTTCAAATTCCGGGAATGAGTCAGGCGCAAATCTACGACACTATTATGAAATGGATGCAAGAACGCTTGAAAGAGAATAAGAATATTGAAAGTCGGGTAGTTTTCTCCGATGAAGCTAAAGGTACGGTTGCCGGTATCGGAGAGGAATGGATTGTTTTCAGTTCCAGTGCTTTGTCGTTAGACCGTACACTCATCAATTACCAGATTACCGTTACCTGTAAACCCGGTAACTGCCTGGTAGAATTGGAAAAAATCCGTTTTACTTACCGCGAAACAGAAAAATATAAGGCAGAAGAATGGATTACCGATAAATATGCACTTAATAAGGCAAAGACCAAGTTGGTACGTGGTCTGGCTAAATGGCGTAGAAAAACGGTAGACTTCGCAGATGATATATTTATGGATGTAGCCGTCGCTTTCGGAGCACCGGATACCCGTCCTAAAGCCGAAAAGAAGAAAAAAGAGGAAGAGAAGACAACTCCGTCAATTGTCGCAGCCGCAGGTCCGATTATCATTGGCAGCACAGATAAAAAGACCGATATAAAGGTGACGACTACTAAACCTGCCAATACAGTTCCTGCTGCTACTCTTACTCCCGCTACTCCGGTTGGTAAAGCTTCATCGGATATGCCGGGTTACGTAGAAATTGACTTGAAGCAAATTCCGGGTGAGGTATATGCTTTGATGGGAAGCGGCAAGCTGGTTATCAGTATCGGAAAGGACGAGTTTAACATGACCAATATGACTGCAAACGCCGGTGGTGCGTTGGGATATCAGTCCGGTAAGGCTGTAGCTTATTGTACTCTTTCCCCCGATCAGTCTTATGATGCCATAGAAAAAGCGGACAATTATACTCTGAAACTCTACGCTCCGAACCAAACAACTCCTTCGGCTGTTATAGAATGTAAGAAATTGCCTTCACAGACTACTCCGCAAGCCGGACAACCCCGCACATACGTCGGAGAGATTGTGAAGCTCTTAATGAAAAAATAAGAAGATTACAACAATGGAAATAAAAAGTAAATTTGACCATTTCAATATCAATGTCACGGACTTGGAACGGAGTATTGCCTTTTATGAAAAAGCGCTCGGTTTGAAAGAGCACCATCGAAAAGAGGCTTCCGATGGTTCGTTCACGCTAGTTTACCTAACAGACAATGAAACAGGATTTCTTCTGGAACTGACATGGCTAAAAGATCATGCCGCTCCTTATGAACTTGGAGAGAATGAAAGTCATCTTTGTTTTCGGGTGGCCGGTGACTATGATGCCATCAGAGCTTATCATAAAGAAATGAATTGTGTATGTTTCGAGAATACAGCTATGGGGCTGTATTTCATCAATGACCCGGATGACTATTGGATTGAGATACTTCCACAAAAGTAAGTATATAAAAAAGACGGGGCAGGATAATTATCCTGCCCCGTCTTTTTTATGAGAGACTTATTTTTTATGTCGATTTGCCCTTTTTCTCCGGATATCCGCTTTCATCTTTGCGGCACCCGAACCATGCTGTCCACGAATATAGGTTGCCTTCTTCGCTTTCGTTTTCACCTTTTCCTCTTCTTTAGGCTTATCTTTCTTGCCTTTAAAGACGATTCCGCCCTGTATTGCTTCTTCTATACTCATACAATCATTTATTAATATTCACTTTTCCGGCTACAAATATAATCCTTTTCTACGGATTTATTTATCTTTGCCAACCAAAACAATACGTAACCACTAATGGCAACAACAATTCTTCCTGCAGAAAAGGATCCGATGGGAGCCGCTATTTATGATTATTTCAATCATCACAAAGCCGATCGCTTACGAGTATTTTCCTCTCAATTTGAGGAGGATGAAATTCCTGTCAAAGAGTTATTCCGTACGATTCAATCTATGCCCGCATTGGAACGCATAGCCTTAGAAATGGCTACAGGACGGATATTGGATGTAGGAGCAGGAAGTGGATGTCATGCCTTGGCCCTCCAAGCGATGGAAAAGGAGGTATGCGCCATTGATATTTCTCCGCTATCTGTCGAAGTAATGAAACAACGTGGAGTAAATGATGTTCGTCTTACCAATCTGTTTGACGAAACATTCGATGAGACGTTCGATACGATTTTAATGCTAATGAATGGTTCCGGCATTATCGGAAAACTAAACAATATGCCGGATTTCTTTCAACGAATGAAGCGCATGCTCCGTCCTAAAGGGTGTATACTGATGGATTCAAGCGACTTACGTTATCTTTTTGAAGAAGAAGACGGAAGTATAGTTATCGACTTGGCAGGAGATTATTACGGAGAAATTGATTTTCAGATGCAATATAAGGATATAAAAGGAGATACTTTCGACTGGTTATATGTAGATTTCCAAACACTTAACTTATATGCTTCCGAATACGGTTTCAAGGCTGAATTGGTAAAAGAAGGAAAGCACTACGATTACCTCGTAAAACTCAGCCTTGCTTAGAAAACTCACAAAAACACGGGGTATGTCGTAATGAATCATAATCAGCGTAAATTTGCGTTTCAACATACCCTCATTCCCCTTTTATAAATTCTCTATTTATTTCAGCATTTCATTAATCATTTGCACCAAAGAAGCAAATTCTTCTTCATTATACAAACGAGTTAGTTTTACTATTTTTCCCTCTTTATCTATCAATACGTTCCTTGTTATTCCAGAGTCGCGCAAAGCATACTTCGCAAAAATATCAGCTCCCGGATCTAATCCCAACGGATAAGTGATTCCGGTAGATTTGGCAAAAGCAAGGACTTTATCAAGTGGCTCATCACGGTCAATGCCAATCAATGCAAATTCCGCATTATCTTTATGCTTCAACCAAATATCTTTTTCTATGAACGGCATTTCTTTACGACAAACACCGCACCAACTTGCTGTAAACTGCAACATTACGACCTTGCCACGGAGAGAAGACAGACTCATTTGTTTTCCATCAGTCAGTGTGATTGTAAAATCCGGAGCTATCTCCCCTACCCGAACAATATATCCTGTACTATCTGCTTCCGAAGTCATTACATCAGCAACTATTTTTACATTATCTGCCGAAACCACAGTATCCGTCGCTCCTTTTTTCTGGCCGGAGCACGCCAATACACTTATGGCTAAGAAAGCCATACCACACACATTCATAATTTTCTTTTTCATCTTCGTATAATCATTAGTGAGATTGCAAATATAAAAAAAGTACATGACGTATTTGCATTTTTAAAATAAATTCATACCTTTGCACCCGCAAAAGAAAATAACGCCTCTTTAGCTCAGTTGGCCAGAGCACGTGATTTGTAATCTCGGGGTCGTTGGTTCGAATCCGACAAGAGGCTCTTCAAAGTAAAAAGCTGTTTATCATACCGATAAGCAGCTTCTTTCAATTAAAGAAAATTCTTTTCTAGTTTTTTGGCTTTCGGAATACAACCAAGCTAACAGCTATCAAAATCAGGATAATCCCAATAGCACTGTTGACAGTGAAAAACTCCTCAAATACAAAAACACCGATCACGACGGCTGTCAACGGTTCCATAGCACCCAAAATAGATGTCAAAGTAGGCCCTGCATACTTTATTGCCTGTACTAAAGTGATATTGGAAATAGCCGTAGCCGGTAATGCAAGTCCTAGAATAATCAGCCATATATATCCGTCTGTTACCAAACGAAAACCGGAAGTGGTAAAAGCACCTATCAGATAAAAAAGAGTTCCCAGCCCCATGACATAGCAAGTCAATACAGTAGAATTAATTCTCACAGCTCGTGTGGTCCGCACTCCGATTATATACCCCGCATATGAGAATACAGAAACACAAGCTGCCACTAAGCCAACCATCGCATTACCATTATTTGCGGCCAACTCTCCTAACGAAAGCAGAGCCGCACCTAACAAAGATATCAAAACAGCAAATAGCGCCCAAAGCGACTTCTTCTCCCGAAAGAAAAACATCATTGCAAGAGCAACCACCAACGGATACATAAAATGAATGGTGGAAGCCACACCACTGGCTATATTCTGATAGGCAATAATCAGACTGAATGAAGTGATCGCCCGCAATAGGCTTAAGCCAAAGACAACTTTGAAGTCTTTTACGGATAAGCGGAAGTTACACCCGGAAAATAAGCCTAACACAGTCAGCACAATTGACGCTACCCCCCAACGATAGGAAAGTACTTCAAAAGCTGAAAATCCAATCATTAACAAAGTGACGGAAAAGAACGGAGCTAGCCCAAAAGTGGAGGAAGATACTGCCGCATAGAGTATACCTTTTATGCGATTCATGAGGTTTTTAACTATTCTGTTTTAATCGTTTATTTACAACTACAAAGATAGACTGATATTTCTTTAAGTGCAAAGATAAAATGGAAAGATTGACTTTATTTTCTTCTTGATGGCATGATAGACAGTATTGTTTATTTTCCTATATTTGCGACGACTAATATAGGAAAAATGAACTTAAGATGCAATATGAAAACGAACTTTACGATCAGAACAGCCCGACAATCCGACAGTGTTGAGCTAAGAGATTTGTACAAAAATACCGTACTTATAATAAACAGACGTGATTATTCACAGGAAGAAGTTGAAGACTGGGCTTCATGCGGAAATGATCTTTCTAAAATAGAGAAAATGATAGAAACCCATTACTTTATTGTTGCCGTCGACCAGCAATTACAAATCGTAGGTTTCTCTTCTATCACTTCGCAAGGATATCTACATTCAATGTTCGTTCACAAAGACTTTCAAGGTAAAGGCATTGCGACTATACTTTTGAAAGAAATAGAACGATATGCTATTGAACAGGGAATGGAACGAATTACATCAGAAGTGAGTTTAACTGCCCGCCCATTCTTCAAAAGACAAGGGTATACTGTGGAAAAGGAGCAGAAACGACAGGCTAATAAATTAAGTCTGACTAATTTTTGGATGCAAAAGACCTTGAATACTTAAAAAAACAAAGAAGGACTAGAAATTACCTTCTAATCCTTCCCAATTTTGGAGGTTCCTGGCGGATTCGAACCGCCGTACACGGTTTTGCAGACCGCTGACTAAGCCACTCATCCAAGGAACCGTCTTTTCTCGTTTGCGGTTGCAAAGGTAGTACAAATTTTGAAACTACCAACTATCCACAGCAATTTTTCTTTGTACTTTTTTTCTTTACACCGCACTCCTTTCTTTTCTTTTCCATCATATCCTTTAGTTCACAGCCACTTACACAACTGTCACAAGGATTTCCACTATCTCGCGTACGACGAAAAAAAGTATAAATACCATATACCAATCGGACAATGCAGAGTACAACCAGTACCCCCACTACCCATTCTTGCCAATTATTCATACAAACAACCCTCCAATCTGATAAACAGTAAATGACACAATCCATGCCAATACCGTAGTATAGCAAGCTGCAAAAAGCGCCCATTTCCAACTTCCGGATTCCTGTTTGATAGCTGCCAATGCCGCAATACATGGAAAGTAAATCAAAACAAACAGCATATAGCAGAATGCAACCAACGGTGTTATCGGAATCCGTTCAGCCAAACTAACCTCATCAGCCTCCGGATCATCCACATATAAAACCCCCAAAGTACTTACCACCAACTCTTTCGCTCCTACCCCCGAAATCAGACCGATACCCAGTTTCCAATCAAACCCCATAGGCTTAATCACCGGTTCTATCGCACGCCCAAGCTGACCTATATATGAATTTTCCTGCTGTTCGGCTACCGTCTCATACGCATCATGATTCGGATAGTATCCCAGAAACCAAATGATAATAGAAGCAATCATAATAATTCCCCCCATCTTTTTCAAATATTGCGCCCCTTTCTCCCATGTATGACGGAAGATAGATTTTGCTGTCGGCATCCGGTACGGAGGAAGCTCCATCACAAACGGAGTATCGTCCCCTTTCACCAAAAACTTACTAAACAGTCTCGCTAACAAGACCGCCAAAAATATACCTATTGCATAAATACTCAACAAGACCAGACTCGCATTGTTCGGAAAAAATGCTCCTACCAATAATAAATAGATAGGCAGACGAGCACTGCAAGACATCAACGGATTAACCAACATAGTAATAAGCCGACTTTTTCGATTCTCTATCGTACGGGAAGCCATAATAGCGGGCACGTTACATCCGAACCCCATAATGAGCGGAATAAACGATTTGCCATGCAGCCCCATTTTATGCATGATCTTATCCATTATAAATGCAGCACGTGCCATATATCCGGAGTCCTCCATCAACGATATACAGAAATACAGAATCAAGATGTTCGGCAGAAAAACAATCACACCTCCTACTCCGCCAACGATACCGTCAACCAGCATATCTTTCAATGGCCCTTCAGACATATTATTACGAATCAAATCACCAATCTGCTCAACCAGCCATTCAATCCCCATCATGGGATATTCGCCGAGTACAAATGTTCCTTCAAACATCAAATACATAAACAGGAAGAAAATAGGATACCCCCAAATACGGTGAGTAACGATAGCATCCAACACTTTGGTCGTCTGCGCCTGTTCCAAATGATTATCAGTAAATGTTTCTTTCAATGCACCACTGATGAAACCGTATTTCGCATCTGTTATGGCAGACTCACAATCTTCATTCATCGTGCTCTGTATGCGTTTCACCATCTTATCACGAATACCGACAATGCTTTCAGCATTCGGCAAAGTACGTACAAAACGTTCTATATCCGGATCATTCTCCAATAACTTAATAGAAAGAAAACGAGTGGAATATTTATGGCGAATGTATTCATTCTTTGATACTTCCTCTTTCACAGCCTCAATAGCCCTCTCCAAATCGGGACCATGATTAATATGAATATGGCGAAAGACACGTCCGGTCTTCCGATGTTCCCGCACATAATCTTCGAGATGTTCCTCTTCATGGTGTTTCCGGTCTTCCAAAGAATCATGCCATTCAGTCAAATCTTTGAGAACTTCCGGATTCATATTTCCGTGTTTATCAAAGAAGTCGACTCCCTCATAAAGATTTATAACGACATGAAACAAGGTATCCAATCCACGATTTTTTTTACTGACAGTAGGCACCATAGGCACTCCGAACAATTTACTCAATAAACGATAGTCCAATGTATTTCCACTGTTCTCCAATTCATCATAAATATTCAAAGCCACGACCATGCGGACATTCATATCAATCAATTGGGTAGTCAGATATAAATTCCGTTCCAAATTGGAAGAGTCCACCACATTAATAATGACATCCGGAGTTTCGTCGATAATATGGCGACGAACATAAATTTCTTCGGGTGTATAAGCAGATAAAGAGTATGTTCCCGGTAAATCAACGATCCGGAAATGATAACCTTCGAAATCAAAATACCCTTCTTTGGCGTCCACGGTCACACCACTATAATTTCCCACATGCTCGTGAGCACCGGAAGCTAAATTAAATAAAGAAGTCTTGCCACTGTTTGGATTGCCGACCAAAGCGACATTAATGGTACGGCGTTTACCCAGCGCCAGCCGTTTCATGTCTTCTTCTTTTACAGAAATATCCTCAGGCAGTCCCTCGTGGTAAATAGTCTCTTCAGCCAATTTCTTAGCCTCTTCTTCACTGACCACCTCAATCATTTCGGCTTCCTGACGACGAAGAGAAATTTCATAACCTAGAACTTTATATTTAATGGGATCTCTTAATGGAGCATTCAACAGCACTTCAACCGTTTTTCCCTTGATGAAGCCCATCTCCACAATACGTTTACGAAAACCACCGTGTCCCAATACTTTAACGATGACACCTTTTTCGCCTGTTTCTAATTCGGACAAACGCATAACTCTCAAAATTTTCGGCAAAGATAATTCATAACTTTGGAGCACGCAAATTATTTAGATTGTTTTTAAATAACAGATATTTTCATCCACAAAATATCCATCTGCCATTAAAAACAAGCGACATTCACTTGAGATACTTCAATAAACCATTATCTTTGCAAAATATGATACAACATCGGGTTACACAATATATAGAAAAAGAAGGTTTATTCTCTTCCGAAAATAAAATTCTGGTGGCATTGAGCGGTGGTGCCGACTCAGTTGCATTGTTATGCATCCTGCATACAGCAGGTTACCGTTGTGAAGCTGCGCATTGTAATTTCCACCTGCGTGGTGAAGAATCAAATCGAGACGAGCAGTTCGTCCGCCAATTATGCGAAAAATATAAAATAAACCTGCATACCATTGATTTTGATACTACCCGATACGCAACCGAAAAACATATTTCCATCGAAATGGGCGCCCGTGAACTACGTTATAATTGGTTTGAAAAAACGAGAAAGGATTGCCAGGCGGATGTCATCGCTGTCGCCCATCATCAAGATGACAGCGTAGAAACAATATTGCTGAACCTCATCAGAGGAACAGGAATCACCGGTTTATTAGGAATCCGTCCCCGTAACGGAGTAGTCGTACGCCCTTTACTTTGTATTAATAGGGAAGAAATCATTCACTACCTTCAAAGTATCCAACAGGAATACGTAACCGACAGCACGAATCTGGAAGATGAATACACCCGCAATAAAATACGCCTCAACCTTCTTCCACTCATGCAGACAATCAATCCGTCCGTCAAAAACAACTTGATAGAAACCAGCAATTATTTAAATGATGTAGCCACTCTATATAATAAATATATAGAAGAAACTAAGACGAAAATCATTACAGCAGAAGGTATACGGATCAGTTCTCTGCTAAAAGAGCCAGCCCCCGAAGCCATCCTTTTTGAGGTGTTGCATCCATTAGGCTTCAACTCTACACAAATAAAAGACATCGCCAGTTCGCTCCACAGTCAACCGGGAAAGCAATTTTGCTGTAAAGAATGGAGAATAATAAAAGATAGAGAATTCTTGTTATTGGAAGCCGTTCAATCTGTAAGCAAAGCGACTCCTCCTTTTCAGCTGATCAGAGAAGAACAAGAATATACTTCCGACTTTCAAATTCCACAAGAGAAACAAACAGCCTGTTTCGATGCAGACAAACTGAATGAAGAAATCTGTTGCCGGAAATGGCAGACCGGTGACACCTTTGTGCCCTTCGGAATGAAAGGAAAGAAAAAAATAAGCGATTATCTGACCGACCGCAAGTTCTCTATCAGCCAAAAGGAACGTCAATGGGTACTCTGCTGCGGAGAACGCATCGCATGGTTGATAGGTGAACGAACAGATAACCGCTTTCGTATTGACGAAACAACTAAACGGGTGATTATTTATAGAATGATCTGAGGAAGTTTCTGTTTTTTGAAACAGTCAGACAGCAAAGCTGCAAAAGGAGTATCATAGATTCGCGCTTTCCTAGTACAGGCTTTCACACAGGCACAACATTTGATACATTTAGTCTCATCCGTATGCAATTCATCTCCTTTCGTTATAGCTCCTACCGGACAACGCGTCACGCACAATCCACAATGAGTACACATACTCTCATCTTCTACCCACGGAGTACGGGGAAGAGGCATACCACTT
The DNA here is from genome assembly GCF_014287315.1 of Bacteroides sp. NSJ-39. Classification (NCBI taxonomy): domain Bacteria; kingdom Pseudomonadati; phylum Bacteroidota; class Bacteroidia; order Bacteroidales; family Bacteroidaceae; genus Bacteroides; species Bacteroides sp. NSJ-39. The sequence continues at coordinate 251,053 of NZ_JACOOB010000007.1, forward strand.
TTGCGCAACTTAATAACCTTTCTCAAAAAACGGAACAAAGGAAAAAAAGGCTGACTCGGACGTGTGATGGCGCGTACATCTACCGGATAAAGTTTATCCATATTCTCGGCAGCCTGCACCTTTTCCATTATTTTTTTCCCAAAATCCGCAGCAAAAGCCAAATCAGAATTATCAGGACGTCCAGCTGAGATCGGATGCTTGTCAGTACTATACGAATGCTCCCCTATAAAAGTAGCCCCGGCAATCACCTTCATTCCATGAGGTGTGGCAAAAGCATCCAACTCCATCAAAGCCTTTTCATAAGCCCGATTTCCATAGACCGCCACCAACACCGTAGGAGCATCCAAACCACGAATGTTCCGTAAACGTTCCATCGCCAAAGGAGCGACATGCCCTCCATATACAGGAACTACCACAATGGCTAATGCAGATGTAGGAATCACAACTTCCTCCGCTGCTTGCTGAGTTACATTTATAGGAAAAATATTTTTTATACCTGCCCCTTGAACAATCGCTTCCGCTATTTGTTTAGAAGTATGGGTGGGCGAAAAATAAATTAAATAAGCTTCATTTACTGTCATACTATTTTCTTTTGTCTAGCAAAGATACACTTTTACGTGGAAAAAAACGGTTGATTGTATATGAATCCAAAAAAAATTATTATCTTTGCCCCGTTGAAACATTCTACGATTCAACATATACATCCCTAATTCATAATAAAGAACAAACATATATGCTCACATATCTATGGCCATGAGCTATAGCAATACTGTCCATAATTCAGCAAAAAAGAAATATTAATAACTTACCATACTATATGTATAACATTATCCAATTAAACGACAAAGATCTGTCGGAACTTCAAATTATTGCCAAAGAACTAGGCATAAAAAAAACAGACTCATACAAGAAAGAAGACCTTGTTTACAAAATACTCGATGAACAAGCTATTGTAGGAGCCACCAAGAAAGTAGCCGCAGACAAACTCAAGGAAGAACGCAAAGAAGAAAAGAAAAAGCGCTCACGTGTAACTCCGGCCAAAAAAGAGGACAAAGTGGTTTCCGCAACAAAGACCGGAGAAGTTACAAAAACAAAAGATGCTGCTACTGCAAAAGCACAGCAAACTCCCAAAGAAGAAACAACAAACAAAGAAAAAGAAACTCCCGCCGTTGAAACCAAAGCAGAAAACGCTGTTACTCCTAAACGTAAAGTAGGCCGTCCGCGCAAAAATTCAGATACAACTGATAAAAAAGAAGTTGAAGAAACGAAGCAAGTAGCTTCCAACAGTGTCGAAGCGAAGCCTGTAGTTGCGAAGAAAACACCCGAAACAACGGAAAAAACAGCTCCGGCACAGCAACCATCTGCCGAGAAGAAAGAAAAGCCTAGCAAACCCACTGTGGAAAAAGATAAACCCGCTGCAGAAAAAACTGTAGAAAAAAAGGTGGTTGCCAAACCGCAAAAGAAAGCTGAACCGGTTATCGATGAAGAAAGTAATATCCTGACCGGTGCTGACGATGATGATTTCATTCCAATTGAAGATCTGCCGTCTGAAAAGATTGAACTTCCGACAGAACTCTTCGGTAAATTTGAAGCAACAAAGACAGAGCCTGTGCAATCAGCTCCCGAACAAGTAGCCCAACCTCAGCAGCAACAGTCTCAATCTCAACAACAACGTCCACGCATTGTCCGTCCACGCGACAACAACAATGCAAACAATAACGCTAATAATAATTTCCAGCGTAACAACAACCAAAATCAAGGCCAAAATCAGAATCAGCACCAACAACGCTTGCCAATGCCACGCGCTACGCAGCAAAACAATGCGAGCGAAAACCTTCCGGCACAGCAACCGCAAGAGCGTAAAGTGATTGAGCGTGAGAAACCTTACGAATTTGATGACATCCTAAACGGAGTAGGAGTTTTGGAAATTATGCAGGACGGATACGGTTTCCTCCGTTCGTCCGATTACAATTATCTTTCCTCTCCGGATGACATCTATGTATCGCAATCTCAAATCAAATTGTTTGGCTTGAAAACAGGCGACGTAGTAGAAGGAGTGATTCGTCCGCCTAAGGAAGGAGAAAAATATTTTCCGCTAGTAAAAGTCTCGAAAATCAACGGACGTGACGCTGCTTTCGTTCGCGACCGTGTTCCTTTTGAACACTTAACCCCTCTCTTTCCGGATGAAAAGTTCAAACTCTGCAAAGGCGGTTATTCTGATTCTATGTCTGCCCGTGTAGTAGATCTTTTCGCTCCGATCGGTAAAGGTCAACGTGCACTGATCGTTGCTCAGCCTAAGACAGGTAAGACTATCTTAATGAAAGACATCGCCAACGCAATCGCAGCCAATCATCCCGAAGTATACATGATTATGTTGCTTATTGACGAACGTCCAGAGGAGGTGACCGACATGGCACGCAGCGTAAACGCGGAAGTTATCGCTTCCACTTTCGACGAGCCGGCAGAACGTCACGTGAAAATCGCGGGTATCGTATTGGAAAAAGCAAAACGTTTGGTAGAATGCGGTCATGACGTAGTAATCTTCTTAGACTCTATCACCCGCCTGGCACGTGCATACAATACTGTCTCTCCTGCATCAGGTAAAGTACTTTCCGGCGGTGTTGATGCAAATGCACTTCACAAACCGAAACGTTTCTTCGGAGCTGCACGTAACATCGAAAACGGTGGTTCACTGACTATCATTGCTACCGCCCTGATTGACACCGGTTCTAAGATGGATGAAGTTATCTTCGAAGAATTTAAAGGTACAGGTAACATGGAATTGCAGCTTGACCGCAACCTGTCTAACAAACGTATCTTCCCAGCTGTCAACATCACTGCATCCAGCACTCGTCGCGACGACTTGTTACTTGACAAAACAACTCTTGACCGTATGTGGATATTACGTAAATACCTTGCAGATATGAATCCGATTGAAGCTATGGATTTTGTAAAAGACCGTTTGGAAAAAACCAGAGATAACGATGAATTCCTTATGAGTATGAACAGCTAAAAAGGAAATCAACAAATATAATTCTTAAGAATGCAGATTAACACAGATTGCCGCAGATTAATTCTTATTATCTGTTCCAGTCTTGTGTTAATCTGCATTTTAATTACAGCCTATTCTACTTCTCTCCTCCTCGGCACTATTCCATTTTTGTACAAATTACTATCACTGACGTCCAAAACAACTCCCCTAGTCTTTTCTGCATTCTCTTTTTTGCTACTTTTGCTTCCAAATCAATTATTACTTAATTCTAACCAGAAATGAAAACGATTTATCCATTCATGGGATTAGCCTTATGTAGCGTAACAGCTCAGGCACAAGAAAAGCCCAATTTCCTGATTATCCAATGCGACCATTTAACACAACGTGTCGTAGGAGCTTACGGACAAACACAAGGTTGCACCCTCCCTATGGACGAAGTTGCTTCCAGAGGAGTGATCTTCTCCAATGCCTATGTGGGCTGTCCCCTCAGCCAACCTTCACGTGCAGCGTTATGGAGTGGTATGATGCCTCACGAAACAAATGTACGTTCCAATTCCAGTGAACCTATCAACACACGCATACCGGAAAACATACCGACATTAGGAAGCCTTTTCTCCGAAAACGGTTATGATGCAGTACACTTTGGAAAGACTCACGACATGGGTTCACTAAGAGGTTTTAAACATAAAGAACCGGTAGCCAAACCATTTACCGATCCGGAATTTCCAGTCAACAACGATAGCTTCCTAGATGTAGGAACTTGTGAAGATGCAGTAGCCTATTTAAGTAATCCTCCCCAAAAGCCCTTTATTTGCATTGCCGATTTCCAAAATCCACACAACATATGCGGATTTGTAGGAGCAAACGAAGGAGTACACACCGATCGTCCTATTAGTGGTACTCTCCCCGAACTACCTGCCAATTTCGACGTAGAAGATTGGAACAACATACCTACTCCGGTACAATATATTTGTTGCAGCCATCGACGAATGACACAAGCCTCACATTGGAGTGAAGAAAACTACCGTCATTACATTGCCGCTTTCCAACATTATACAAAAATGGTATCCAAGCAAGTAGACAGCGTTTTAAAAGCACTCTATTCCACACCTGCCGGTAAGAATACTATTATAGTCATCTTAGCCGATCACGGTGACGGAATGGCCTCCCACCGTATGGTAACTAAACACATCAGTTTCTACGATGAAATGACAAATGTTCCGTTTATCTTTGCAGGACCCGGTATCAAACACCAGAAGAAGCCCGTAGACCATCTTCTCACACAACCGACACTCGACCTCTTGCCTACCCTTTGTGATTTAGCAGGAATTCCCGTCCCAGCCGAAAAAGCTGGAATCAGCCTTGCCCCGACATTAAAGGGAAAAAAGCAGATGAAAACTCATCCGTATGTAGTATCCGAATGGCACAGCGAATATGAATATATCACTACTCCCGGACGCATGGTACGTGGACCAAGATACAAATACACCCACTATTTGGAAGGTAACGGAGAAGAACTTTACGACATGAAGAAAGATCCGGGAGAACGTCAAAATCTCGCTAAAGATCCTAAATATGTCAAAATTCTTACAGAACACCGTGCAATGCTCAATGACTATATCAAACATAGCAAAGATGATTACCGTACTCTGAAAGTGGACGCTGACCCACGTTGCAGAAAACATGCTCCAGGTTATCCCAATCACGAAGGTCCCGGAGCACGCGAAATTCTCAAAAATAAAATAAAATAAAATAATAAAAAGAGCGAGGATTGTTTTGTAATCTTCGCTCTTTTTACTTCTTTTGCAGATGAACTAACGGGCAAGCAGCTAATTATTAAGTGAATAAGCACAAACATCATATTATAGCAGTAGCTGTAGCCATGCTTATATCTGTTACTCTATATGCGGCGCACACCAGCCAGGCACGCCTGTCTCTGCTAAAACCGTTAATCAAATACAATACACCATTCAGTACCGAGATTTCTACCGACAGTATCACTGTATGGGAGAAATTACTGGAACCCGAATTAGAAGAACAACAACATTATTCACTTTTATTCCAACTAAAGCTACTGACTGTCCGGGCATTAATTACAGAAGGCCATTTCAGTTTAGCCATAGACAAAGCGAACTCGATGTATCAAAAAGCGAAAGAGATGAGTTACCCGCTAGGAACAGCACTTTCGCTGCAAGCAATCGGAAATACTTACTTAAATTCATCAACGCCTTTAGCGGCAATAGAATCTTATAAAGAAGCATTAGAGATCATCTCCAAAGACCTGATGCAGACCAATATGCCAAGACGATTTTAACTTGTATTATTCTGACAAAGCTTAAATTCTGGCAAATGGCAAATATAGAAGCAGATATCCGGCAATTGGAATCTCTTTCAAACAAAGACAAGAATCTAGGAGATGTTTTTTATCTTAATTATTGTCAGGCATTCTATAATATTCAGACGCATCACCTACCTGAAGCCCTTAATTATTTGCAACAAGCCGAGTCTATAAACCGACAATGCCAACATTCCTATTTCTTTTTGATGATTGAATATCTGTATGCTTGTTACTATACCGAATCAAAAGAATACACTAAAGCATTAAATATATTCGATACTATTTTATCACACACTCAAACAGCCGGTTCATACAAATCTCTTCCCATACTACAAGAACGAGCTCAGTTACTGGCATTGATGGGAAAGAATGAAGAGGCATGCCAAGCCTACGAATCCCTTAACACACTCAAAGACTCGTTGGATGCAACGAATTATATCCGGCAAATCAATACGCTTCCTGCTCTTTACCAAATTGATAAAAATGAACTGGACAACCTAAACAGGCAAAAAATAATTCTCTATTGGAGTTGGCTCACGATCTCGTGTATTGTTATTAAGGCTTTGGAGGAGGCTTACCGAATGCTTACTGCAAAAGACCATCCCGTAGACCGAATTTCAGTACTGTCACAGTTAATATCAGTCACTAAAGAAAAGAAAGATAATCAAAGACTACTCAAATATATACAAGAACAAGAAAATATACTTTACAAACATATTGCCGGGAATCCGTTTTTGAAAGAGGGATTTACCGATGCATACCTTTTCAATGAACTTTTTTACAGTTATTATTATCTGAATATCAACGCTCCCGAACAAACATATCCCCATCTGATAAAATCTAAGGAATACTTAAATAAGAATACATATTTCACATACAGAATACTCTATTTCGATACACTCGCTCAATACAACCGAGCTATAGGAAAGTATCAACAAGCCTTGAATTATATCGATACAACATTGACAATGCTGAAAAAGAATTTTCCCAACGATTATGCCGAACAGTTACTTGAAAAAGCAAGAATATGGAAACAGGTAGGGCAAAATGAGAAAGCTATCCTATTCTACGAACAGGCGTTGTCCCTAAAAGATTCTGTCACAACAGTACTTTCAAACACCCAGATGAAACAGATAAAAAAGAGATACAATATAGAAAAGAATGAATTAGAACAGGAGAGACGAAATAACAGGACTCAACTCCTATATCTAGTTTTTATATTCGTTATTCTGATTTTGCTGTTTATTTTCATGGCAAGGCTCTTCATGATACGCAAAGCTTTAAAACATTCGGAATACGAAATCCGGAAAGCTATGGAAGCTGTGCGACAAACCAACGAAATGAAAAATCGCTTTTTGTCAAAAATGAGCTATAATATCCGTACTCCGCTCAACAATGTGGTCGGCTTTTCACAACTCATTGCCTGCGAACCGAATATAGACAAGGAGACAAGACAGGAATACACTAATATCATACACCAAAGTTCGGAGAAATTAATGAAACTCGTCAATGACGTTCTCGATTTATCCCGACTGGAAGCTCAAATGATGAAATTTCAAGTACAAGATTATGATGTCATCGAACTATGTAAAGAGGTGTGTTATATGGCACGTGTACAAAATGAGCAAACAGGTATTAAGATCCTTCGTTTGTATCGCAAGAGACCATCATACGGCATGATATCAACCTGTTATTATTACAGCATTTCGGTGGAAACTACTTCATAAATCAGAAAGCTCCCGAAAATCCGGAAATAGTTTTCATCTACCCTATTGGTTCCGAACCGGAATAAAGCGTTATCTTTGCAAAATGTAAACTTAAACGCTTAATTATGTATACCAACAAACAAATTTGGAGTGTCAGTTACCCGATACTGCTAAGCTTGCTGGCACAAAATGTTATCAATGTCACTGATACGGCATTCCTCGGACACGTAAGTGAAGTAGCACTCGGAGCTTCCGCAATGGGGGGATTGTTCTATATATGTGTATTCACCATTGCATTCGGATTCAGTACCGGTTCACAAATAGTTATTGCCCGGCGTAATGGCGAGGGACGTTATACAGATGTAGGTCCGGTTATGATTCAGGGAGTCATGTTCTTGTTTGCTATGGCATTGTTGCTGTTCGGCTTCACCAAAGCATTCGGAGGAGACATCATGCACTTGCTCATTTCTTCCGAGTCCATTTACGAAGGGACAATGGAATTTCTGGACTGGCGTATCTATGGTTTCTTCTTCTCATTCGTCAACGTTATGTTCCGGGCGTTATATATCGGTATCACACGCACCAAAGTATTAACAATCAATGCTGTTGTCATGGCACTGACCAATGTGATATTAGATTATATGCTGATCTTCGGAAAGTTTGGTATGCCCGAAATGGGAATTAAAGGAGCTGCTATTGCATCCGTACTGGCAGAAGCCTCCTCTATTCTCTTCTTCCTCATCTACACATATATCACAGTCGACTTGAAAAAATACGGTCTGAATCGATTACGCACATTCGATCCGGCGTTATTGATACGGATTCTGAGTATTTCCTGTTTCACAATGCTACAATACTTCCTGTCGATGGCCACTTGGTTCGTATTTTTCGTAGCCGTTGAACGATTGGGACAGCGGGAACTGGCTATCGCCAACATCGTCCGGAGTATTTATGTAGTATTGCTAATCCCAGTCAATGCGCTGGCAACCACGACCAATAGCCTTGTGAGCAATGCTATCGGTGCAGGAGGTATCCGATACGTAATGCCGCTCATCAACAAAATCGCCCGGTTCTCATTTTTCATTATGCTAGGGCTGGTTGCACTATCAGCATTGTTCCCACAGTTCCTGCTTTCCATTTACACCAGTGAAAACGCACTCATTACAGAATCCGTACCTTCAGTATATGTCATCTGTTGCGCCATGCTGATTGCATCGGTAGCCAATGTCGTGTTCAATGGTATCTCAGGAACAGGAAACACACAAGCGGCTTTGTTGCTCGAAACGATCACAATAATCATCTACGGCTCATATATCATCTTCATTGGAATGTGGCTGAAAGCACCGATTGAAATCTGCTTTACAATTGAGATACTGTACTATACCTTACTGCTGATAACAAGTTATATTTACCTCAAAAAAGCAAAATGGCAGAATAAAAAGATATAAATACGAGAGATTTTTGTACATTTGCAGGCTCAAATATTAATTAGTAATTAAACAACTATGTTCGATAATTTAAGTGAAAGACTAGAACGGTCATTCAAGATTCTGAAAGGTGAAGGCAAAATCACCGAAATCAACGTAGCGGAGACGCTGAAAGACGTACGCAAGGCTCTTCTTGATGCCGACGTAAACTACAAAGTGGCAAAGAATTTCACTGATACGGTGAAAGAGAAAGCGCTTGGTCAGAACGTGCTTACGGCAGTGAAACCGAGCCAGTTGATGGTGAAGATTGTGCACGACGAACTTACTCAGTTAATGGGAGGAGAGACAGCCGAGATTAATATCGATTCTCGCCCGGCAGTAATCCTGATGTCAGGTCTGCAAGGTTCGGGTAAGACTACTTTTTCCGGCAAATTGGCACGAATGCTGAAAAGTAAAAAGAATCGCAAACCGTTGCTGGTAGCTTGTGACGTATATCGTCCGGCAGCTATCGAACAGTTACGCGTATTGGCAGAACAAATAGAAGTACCGATGTACTGCGAACTGGACAGCAAAAATCCGGTAGAAATCGCACAGCACGCTATTCAGGAAGCTAAAGCTAAAGGATACGATCTCGTCATTGTCGATACCGCCGGACGTCTGGCAGTAGACGAACAAATGATGAACGAGATTGCAGCCATCAAAGAAGCAATCAACCCGAACGAAATTTTGTTCGTGGTAGACTCCATGACCGGTCAGGATGCAGTAAATACAGCCAAAGAATTTAACGATCGTCTGGACTTTAACGGTGTAGTACTGACCAAACTCGATGGTGACACACGTGGCGGTGCAGCTCTTTCCATCCGTTCGGTAGTCAATAAACCTATCAAATTCGTCGGTACAGGCGAAAAGTTGGACGCAATAGATCAGTTCCACCCAGCCCGTATGGCCGACCGTATTCTCGGTATGGGTGATATCGTATCACTGGTAGAACGTGCGCAAGAACAATATGACGAAGAAGAAGCTAAACGCTTGCAGAAGAAGATTGCAAAGAATCAATTTGACTTCAATGACTTCCTCAGCCAGATTGCCCAAATCAAGAAAATGGGTAACTTGAAAGATCTTGCTTCCATGATTCCAGGAGTAGGAAAAGCAATCAAAGACATCGATATTGACGATAATGCGTTCAAAAGTATCGAAGCTATCATTTACTCCATGACTCCGGCAGAGCGTTCCAACCCGGAAATATTGAACGGTTCACGTCGTACACGTATCGCCAAAGGTAGCGGAACGACCATTCAGGAAGTCAATCGCCTGCTGAAACAGTTTGACCAGACTCGCAAGATGATGAAGATGGTTACCAGCAGCAAAATGGGCAAAATGATGCCGAAGATGAAAAGATAACCCACCAATAAATACCTTGAAAATATGACACTGATAGATGGAAAAGCAATTTCCGAACAAGTGAAACAAGAAATTGCCGCTGAGGTAGCTGAAATTGTTGCACGCGGTGGTAAACGCCCGCACTTGGCAGCTATCCTCGTAGGGCACGACGGTGGCAGTGAAACATACGTAGCCGCCAAAGTAAAAGCCTGCGAAATTTGTGGATTCAAATCTTCTCTTATTCGTTATGAGAGTGATGTGACTGAAGAAGAACTGCTGGCCAAAGTGCGCGAGCTGAATGAAGACAATGATGTAGACGGTTTTATCGTTCAGCTTCCGTTGCCGAAACATATCTCCGAACAGAAGGTAATCGAAACAATCGACTACCGTAAGGACGTGGACGGTTTTCATCCGATCAATGTAGGTCGTATGTCTATCGGACTTCCTTGCTATGTATCTGCTACTCCTAATGGTATTCTTGAATTACTGAAACGCTATCAGATAGAAACTTCGGGTAAAAAGTGCGTAGTTCTCGGACGTAGTAATATCGTAGGCAAACCAATGGCTGCATTAATGATGCAGAAAGCATATCCGGGAGATGCGACTGTTACCGTATGCCACAGCCGCAGCAAGGATCTGGTAAAAGAATGCCAAGAAGCCGATATCATTATCGCTGCTTTGGGACAACCTAATTTCGTAAAAGCCGGAATGGTGAAAGAAGGCGCGGTAGTAATCGATGTAGGTACCACCCGCGTACCGGATTCCACTAAAAAATCCGGGTTCAAACTGACAGGTGATGTTAAGTTCGACGAAGTGGCACCCAAATGCTCCTACATCACTCCGGTACCAGGTGGTGTCGGACCGATGACAATTGTATCGTTAATGAAAAATACACTTTTAGCCGGTAAGAAAGCCATCTATCAATGAGATACACATTGTTCTTGGTAATCATATTTCTCTCCTTGTCTTGCACTTCACGGTCGCAGACAAGGAGAGATTCTACTAATAACAACTCGCTTGACACACTCTTGGCTAGCAAAAGTTGCATACCTGCCGATACTCTCCGTATTCTCTTTGTGGGAGACCTTATGCAACACCAGGGGCAGATTAATGCAGCACGAACCGCTAAAGGATATGACTATACTACCTGCTTCGAGTATGTCAAAGAGGAAATAGGGAAAGCAGACCTCGCCATAGCTAATCTTGAGGTGACCTTAGGAGGAAAACCATACAAAGGTTATCCTGCTTTCAGTGCACCGGATGAGTTTCTCACCGCCATACACAATGCCGGATTTAATGTCCTTGTCACAGCCAACAATCATAGTCTTGACCGTGGCAAACCGGGATTGGAACGTACGATCCGCTTAATCGACTCCTTGTCCATTCCTCACGCCGGAACATATATAAATCCCGAAGAACGTGAAAAGAAATATCCACTCATTCTTGAAAAAAAAGGATTCCGCATTGCTCTACTCAACTATACGTATGGTACGAACGGCATATACGTTACTTCTCCTAACATCGTCAATTATATTGATACCGCAATCATTGCCAAAGATATAGAAACAAGTAAAGTAATGAAACCGGATGCTATTATCGCCTGTATGCACTGGGGAATCGAATACCAGTCGTTACCGGATAAGGAACAGAAATTCCTTACAGACTGGTTGATTCGAAAAGGAGTAAACCATGTGATCGGTTCCCACCCTCACGTTGTTCAGCCAATTGAAGTTCGTGAAGACAGTGTGACAAATGATAAAAATCTTGTAGTTTATTCATTGGGAAATTATATTTCCAATATGTCTGCACGTCACACAGATGGAGGACTTATGGTAAAGATGGAGTTGGTAAAAGACAGCATAACCCGTCTCAACAAATGTGAGTATAGTTTAGTATGGACTGCCCGACCTACACAATCAGGAAAGAAAAATCACCAATTACTCCCTGTCAACTTACCGACAGACTCCATTCCGGTAAATGCCCGTAACTCTCTGAAGATCTTCGTAAATGATACGCGATCCCTCTTCAGCAAGTACAATCGAGGAATAAAAGAATATACTTTTTACGAAAAAAAGTAGTAAAATCTTTTGGAGATTAAAAGATAATATCTATCTTTGCACCGCGTTAGAGAAACGCAGATATGGTGGCTGTAGTTCAGTTGGTTAGAGCGTCAGATTGTGGTTCTGAATGTCGTGGGTTCGAGTCCCATCTGCCACCCAAGATAAGTCCTTATAAGTCAAACACTTATGAGGACTTATTTTATTGATGGTAGTAGGTATTTAGAGACTGAAATCAGGCTCAGTAGAAATTTAGGCTCAGTAGAAATTTAGTGGGGATACGCATATAGTTTAGCGATGCGGAAAAGGAAGAACCTCTTGTCAGCTACGCCTCTTAGGTTTGCTCTGAATAGTTTAATTTTAGCATTGAAAGATTC